>JAPORK010000430.1 GCA_026710285.1 Endozoicomonadaceae bacterium
TATTTCAAAGGCTTTCAGTCTCTGTTCTGCATCAGAAATGGATTTTGGAGAAAGCACAGTATTGATTTTTTTGAGGTCAATATTTACTACAGTGAGGTCGTTGTCAAAATCTGCCTGTACTGAAAGGCTAAATTCTCTTGCTTCTGCATTATCAGATATGAGATCAGTATAAGGTGTTTTGAATGTTAACTGCTTGATTTCTCCTCTAACAGGACTTGCGATATACGCTGTCACTTTGCTCGTTGTAAGTTGTGCATTATTTGGGTTTACAGTATCGGGAGACATTTGCTGCTCTTCAGAACGCAAAAAAATATCAAAGGAAAATGACAGCTCTTTTGCACTCACTCCTTTAGCACTGAGAATTTTTATTTTTGCATCACCAGAAAGATCGTTTAAGTTACCTCTAATCTGAACATTGTTCTCTTCAGGTCGCATGACCGTAAATTTTAAAGTTTTGCAAAGAGTATTTTTAGTGTCAACGGGTTGCTTGCCAAGAAAACCTTCAACATCTAACGCCATCGTTCCGATATCGCTTTTAATAAAAGGTTTGTCGGGAGATGCATGTGGATAAATTTCCAGGTGTATATCTTTTGCTGTTCCCGGAAAATTTATGCCATCCAGCTGTTTTGTAATATTCTGAACAACTGGAGGTTGATCTGTTTTTTCTCCGGGGAAACCGAGTTTTTCTGAGTTTGCCTGAGTAATATCAAGATTAATACAAGCGCTACCTTCAAGCTTATGCATGTGTATGTTTTTTAGTTGCCCGGCTGAATTGAAAATGCCTGATAAATCTCCATCTGCCTGATCTATATTTAATTTAAATTCTTTATCTAAGAATTCATTTTCTCCTGGTACTATCGTTCCGTTTGGCTTCGGAGAGGTTGCAGACAATTTAAATCCTTCTGCTGACATACGACCGCTTTTATCTATGGAAAAAAGGTTTTCAAAGAGATTGCAGTGGTCGGCAGAAAGTTTTGATGACGTGCATATGGTTGTAGCTTTCTGTGGAGTTTGTGAAGCGTCATCAATAAAGATTAAATTTAAATCTTTTGCTTCACCTTTAGTAATATTAAGATCACCTTGTGTGTCACCATAAACTTTGGAAAAAGAGATTGTATTAATATTTTCTTTATGTTCTGTCTTTATTCCAGATAAATATATGTCAGCTGACATTTTTTCATATTGCAAATCTTTAACTGTCGCCAATGCACTGTATTTTAAAAAGGAAGGAAGGAGTTTTGTATATTGATTACTATCAGCATTAATATGCATTTGATTGCAGCTGCTACATTTTTTTTCAAAATCATAGTCTAAGCGATCTGAAAAAATAGTAAAATCTGCTGTTATATTCTGACCCAGGGTGTTTTTATCTTTGATTTCCCCTTCTAAAGTAAAGTTTTTTAAGGAGATGTTATCAGGTATAAATAAATTAACGAATGAGTCCGTTATTTTTTGATTAGTGATTTTTGGGCTCTTTATTCCAACCAACTCTTTAAGATAATTCCAGACAAACCTAACACCAATCTTAAGAACTGCTGTCAGAATATTGGTACTGTTTAGTAATATCTTTATCTGCTGGGTATCAGTAAAATTTAGAGTGATTGTTTTACTGTCTAACTCAAAACGTCCTGAAACTATGCGGTCATCTACAGAAGAGTATTGTACGTTGACATTGACAGTGGCTCTGATTTTAGTATTTTTATATCCTTCAGATGCTGTAATCTTCTCTAAGATTAGTTTAGAGTCGATAATTTTGAAAGCAGGATCTAAATGTGGCAGGTTAAAATTTTTTAACTCAACTGTCTCTGATTTACCATGATGGTATACCTTGTTAAAAGCAGTTAAAAATTTATTGGATTCAGAATAAAACCCGAATAATCCAGTTTTTTGTTTACTGTCGTTTTCTTCTTGTGCAGCTTTGGCTCTAGAAGCAGCTTCTGTGTCGGGTGATTGAGTATGAGCATCAGTCGATTGTGTCTTTTTTGTGATCTGTACAGAATTATCTGACTGCGTAATGAGTTTTTCTTTATGAATAGCTTCGAGCTCATCGAGTTGCTTCATCTTTTCTTGTGAGCTACTGACATCTCTAAGAACTTCAATGCGCTCATGCTTTTCATCAATTTTTTGTGAGTTTTTGGTTGCATATTTCAGCGCATAAACTATAGAATTCTGCTTTTCCTTCACTAGGTCCGGATTAATCCGTAGCTTAAATATTGCGTTTAGGTATTTAAGAATACGTATTATACTTTTAGATTGTTCTATTACAGATTGCTGTAATCTACGATATATATTTTTAGTTTCCGTTGCATTGCTTGTTTCGTGAGAATCTGGTGTTGTTTGTCTTCGAGGGTTATTAGGTGAAAGATTGTTTTGCATAAAAATTAATGAATTTTAAGTCTCTGAGTAACTCAATGGATTTAATTTAAGATGGCAACAAAATTTAAAAATATCTTAACTTTAGTGGTTTTCTGTTAACACCATGAGTATTTTATAAATATAAGCTGAGTACGGTTGTTATTTTAACAAAATCAGAGCTGCTTAAAAACAATTTTTTTCAATTGGTAGGGAAAAGTATACTGTTGTGTAAAAAAAATCTGGAGGTTTTTTTGAATTCCTGCGAAAGCAGGAATTCATTGGTATTTATAGAATGTTTTCTGTGAGGTTATACCTGTAAGCTATAAAAATTTTGGTAGTATCCATTTTATTGTGTCTGTTGGGGATGAACAACATTGTGCATCTGTTCACTGTATGGGTAAAAACTGGTAATTGGTCTGCAGTAAGTTATCTATATGAACAATACTGTTTGATTGGTTAATGAACTAATTGCAGTATGTTATCTTTATGTTTGTACAATCTTCGGAGTATTGTCTTCTTCCTGCTTTTG
>JAPORK010000170.1 GCA_026710285.1 Endozoicomonadaceae bacterium
AGAACATCTATAGTTCCATTAATAAATTTAGTAAGCTTTTTTACTTCTTTTGTTTTAGCTTCTTTAGAGTCAATCTTACTTTCATTAAGTGAATATCCTTCCGGATTTTCCTTAAATACCTCTTTCTCTGTGTCGCTAAGAATAAATTTAATTATTTCATTGGTGTCAGATGAATGTTTTTTAATATGCTCAACAAATTTTTTTTTATTTGCTTTGCTGATAAGAGGTTTTATTATTTCCCTGACATCAAATGAATATCCTTTTGCATATTCTGCAAACTTCTTTACCTCTTTTTCACTGATAAACAGTAATGTATCTTCTGCAAGTAGTCGGGTTATAACCTTAGAAAAAAAGATTGCTGCTGTTTCTTCTGCGCCAAGCGCAAGACATGCATCTTTTACCTGGCGATCAATATACTTGGTTCGCATCCCCAGTTTTATACCTAAATCCTGCAATGCCAGCCTCACCTGACGTTTCCAGCACTGAGAGCTAATTCTGGCACGTTTAACGCCACCTACTATGGCTGACTTTGGTGATCCGACATCATTACGATTCAGACAGGTAACCGGAAAAGATTGCAAGATATGAAATTCAATCCGGCGGTTTTTTAGTGCATTATTTGTCATTTGCTTATTTCCTTTTATGACTGTGTGGAAGATGGAAAAACAGGAACAATCTGGAGTAGGCCACAACCAAATGTTCTGGCCCGACCAATGCCCTGGGTAACACTGTTAATAAATTGTTCTGTATTGGTTACCGTGAAGTAACCTAATACTTTAGCCTGTTGCAGGGTAACCGGATGTTTAGCGGTAAACTGTTGTACCGAAACCTGATCAACCTGTAAATTATGTTCTTTCACCTTAAAGCCCCATTGTTTTTGAGCCCGTTCAGCAAACCATGAGGCAATCTCCTGCCGACCTTTCACCGGTAGTAACTGGCGTGTTTTATTATTTCTGCGTGCAGGATTAATCATTACTTCAAAGCGGTAGTTTGAGTAGGAAAAAAATTTTTCTGAAAGTTGTTTATGTTCCACCTCACCATACTGATCATTAACACGGGATTTAGGAATACGGTCAGACAGCATAAGAATTTGTCGGTAACGTCCATTGTACATACCTTTGTCTACCCACTGAATTCCACTAGATACGCTGTCTTTTTTTTCTGTCTGACTGCGTTTGTCCTCAAACAGGCTGTAAACCACACGGTGAATAGAGTAAGTATCTTTTATCTTTAGTTTTTGGCATGCTTTATAATCTAAGCGCAATACACTGGCAAAAAGAGGTTTTATCACTATTGTTTCCCCTCTGCCTTATCAGCTTCAACCGCTTTATCACGATAAAACTGAGTAGCCCAACGGGCTTTAATTTGTTGAGGGTCGTAATTAAACCAAGTTAAATTTTTGAGCAATGCAACATAGTTAAGCGGCTGTGTTACTCTGCTTTGAATTAGCTTTAGTAACGGGCGTAAAACCTGACAAACTTCCTGTACATTATTGCAGTCCAGTAATCGTCTGGACCTTATATAAGCAGGATTATTTTCATCACTTTTACCGTCAGTTCCTTTATTTTTTTGACTGTCTTTCTCTTGATAGCAGGCTCTGTAAATGGCACTACCAATGGTTAAATCACCATTCGCTTCCTGTTTATCCCGTGCAATAGCTGCTGCAATAAGTGCGTAGGGTAGGCGCTGTTCTTCATATTCCAGGTCGATATTGAATCTGGACAGGATCTCCCAGCTTTGGTATTCCAGCGCAGGATTATCTGCCCGGCGCATGCGGGCGCGAAAACCTTTATTTTGTTCACATTGTGCAAAGATATAATCAACAAATTTTGTCTGTTTATCTTTGCTTTTGTCAACATTATCGGTTGTGATGGTCATTTTACCTCCTTAATTCTATATACTTTGCGGTGTTAGGACGACATTTAGCCCAGGCATCAAGTTGTCTTGCTGTTTGACCAAAACAAAATTGATCATAAGTTTGCCGCAGGTAGCCACTAAAGCACTGACGAAGTTTTTTTATTTCATCGATGTTGTCACAGTCATTCAACAATGCCTGTGCCTGAGATTCACACAGTTGCCAAAATATGGCAGTTGCTGCGCTGGCCAGATCTTGCCCTTCAAAATTCTGTTCTTTAAAATAATGCATTACACTGCCATAAAGCTTTTTTGCCAGCGCTTCCAATTCAGACATTTCCTGCTTAAAATTGTCAAACCAGCCACCTCTGTCTTCTTTTGATGGAATGGCGTAATGTGCCTCTACATTATCATCTGTTCCTGTTGCATACTGTTCTCCTGCATTGCTGCTAACACGAAACCCACCTGACCAGATGCCACACTCTGCGTACATATTTTGCTGATCAGGCTTAAACTTAAATGCACGTGGCAGTGCAAAGTACAGTTGAAAACAGTCTTGTTCTCCGTTGATAAAACTCAGCAATCCCGTTAATTCTCGCCATGGGCGTTTATTTGGGTCAGCCCAGATGACTTTGCGTTCCTTTTTTTTACCTTCAGGTTTCTTCAGGGTAATGCTGGGATCGAACATACCATCCTTATGGCTTAAGTGTTGAAGACCTTCAGTGACGTGTATTCCGTTTTCTTTAAGCAAACAGAACCGGCAAAGTGGGACTAAACGCCCCATCAGTGATTGTTTCAAATCCTGAGCGGTTGCACAATCTTCACCTTCTGGCATCTTTTCCCAAGGGGCTTTTCCAACACCCTTTGCAAAAATATTCCAGGATTGCAGGTCTGCTTCTGTAAGCAAATTAAGCCAGATAGTTTGTTGCAGGGAATTACCAAGTACAAAGGTATGAAACAGTCCCATATGTGCAATTCCGGGACCGGGTTTACTCGATTTTTTCTTGGTA
>JAPORK010000198.1 GCA_026710285.1 Endozoicomonadaceae bacterium
GTCTTTTTGGCATAAACCAGTGGGCTGAGCCTGTCGAAGCCAAGAGGTCAAAAGCAGCCGGGCTTCGACAGGCTCAGCCCACGGTGTATTCAGTAAAGGTTTATATATTCAGCAGAAAATAAAACTGTGAACAAAAATCGGCACTTAAAAAATGTGACTAAGAGACAGACCCTGAAGGGCGAGGTTTTACGGCGTGCAGGGTAAGTAAAAACAGATAACTGTCTGATCAGGTTTGAGTGGATATGTTTATCAAATCTGAGAACTGCCTTATTGATTATGTTTAATTTAAGGCAGTTACACAGAATTTATTTACAGGCTCAGTTGCCCTGCTGCTTCCAAACCAAATCTAACTAATGAATATTATTTTATTATTACTCACAGTTCACTGTCTGTTTCAGGATTGCTGTCTTTATACTCTGTCATCAATGCTTGCTCATCGGAGTTAATTCCATACCCCTCCATTTCATTATCAGTTTGCTCCTCAATCTCTTCACAGGTGGTTGGTTTTCTTTTGCACCATTTTTTGTTACAAATCTTCGCAACAACCACTGTCGTACCCCCTGCCAAAATAAAAGTAGCTCCGAATCCTATACCAAATCCAATGGCTACCTTTTTTCCTTGATGATCTTTATTACTATTGCTATCATCCGTCGGACTTAATGTTATTGTCGGGCTTAATGTTGTTGTCGGGCTTAATGTTGTTGTCAGACTTGATGTTGTTGTCTGAATTAAGGTTGTTATTGGTCTTGATGTTGTTATCGGTCTTACTGTTTTTGTTAGTATTTTATTTTGAACTGTATCTGCAAATGATAAGCAGCCACCTTCATCAGGAATTGATACTGTAACCGGTTTATTTAAAATTATTTCTCCGCGACGTAAAAGTCGGATATTGTCATGGTTATCAATATACAGTTTGTGAACTGTTGTTGTATCTACAGTCCCGGTCTGTTGCCACTTAGGATCCCACTCTCCTGAGATCATATTATAACGTATTACATCAACCTGTCCTGCGTTGGCATTATTGGTTATTGCCACATAAGTCAATTTATTTTTAACCGCAGCAGCCAAAACATTTCCTGTATTCCCGGGATCAGGAAGCCTGATACGTTTGTAAGGTGTAGCGCCAACATTATATTCCGGTTTATTAAGATGATACAGATCAATAGTCTTATTGACTGGGTTATTTATCAAAATACTATCTTTTGTTATCAACAGAGGATCACCTTCAACAGGAAAAGTTGTTGTATAATAGCCGTCGGTGTTATATGATAAGCGTGCCAAAAACAACTGTATACTTTTCCCTTTCTCTGCGCCAGGATACAGACCCCATAAGAATTGTCCGTATATAAGCTGACTTACCGGAGGTTCTGCTACCAACGTTTCATTATTATTTCTCCAATTACGAACCTTGTTCCAATTATTACCTTTTCTCCAATCATGATATTTTCTCCAATGAGGTTGCAATGTTATTTGGACTCCGTATTTCTCAAATAATCGGGTAACTTGAAGCAGCCCCCCTTCATTTTCATCCGGATCAGGATAAGTTCGTCGGGAAATTAACCATATGTAACCGCTTTGATCGTCTTTAACCATTCCATACAACTGTTCATTAGGTAAAGAACAAACACAGCGATCTTTTAAGAATTCATATTTACAAAATGAATGCTGCGCTGTGCTCCTGTCATATATGTCTCTTGTATCTATCCTGGGTGTGTTGCTCCAGTTGTGATATATTTCTATTGTACCTGGCTTAAATGCATCACATAGATCTATTAACTTGTCGTCCAGTACAGTACCAGGAAAATCCCATTGTGCTAACGGACACGCCTGAAGTGAGCAATTGGTCTGCTGTTCAATTGTACCTGAAAGTAAAGTAATAAACACGGATGCACGATGTGGTCCCGGACAACCTGGTAACACTGCAGAACTATTACCAGAACCAGAAAAATCATCATTTAAGGCTCCGTTCCCTTCCATGTTTGCAGGTAACAGACGTATAGTCGTATCAGAAGCAATTACCTGAAGGTATATGTCTCTGTTTCTGGTAATGTTTTCCATTGTGTTTTGCTGAACGGAATCAGGTGCAATAAACGTACACTGAACTTTGTGATGTTTAATGAGATTATCCTTGCCTGCAAACTGATTAGCAGCCAGTCTTTCGTTGTTTGGAAAATAGCTATCTGCATGAATGGTGGTATTTACATCTTGTTGATAAAATGTATTCCTGTTACCGCTAACCTTATGAGCCATAGGTGTATCATATAGCTCATCTGCATTTTTAAGTATGATTTGATTAAGGCTACCTGAAACTTCGGTTGCAATAAGACCCGTACCATCAGGAACCTGTGTTATGTTACCTGGCTGACCCGTCAAACTAATATGATTATCATTACCCGTGATATTGGCTGCTATCGGGCGCAGAATATCACATGCCTCTGCCTGCTGAATGGCTAACACATTTCCGGAAGATACCACGTCAGCAAGAACCGGAAGCGTCGTGGTGCCAGACTGGCAAAGATTGATATTTCCCTTAAAGTTAGCATTACACATACAACCCAAAAGTGGAGCTGTTGAATCATTTGCATGGAGTGTGAACTTTCCGGTACTGATTGATCCGGAAAAGGGTGCACTGCAATTAGGAAACAGTGGAAAAGAATCTGTATCTTCAAGATAAATATCTTCTGCCATTGTAAAACTACAAGCCGGGTTTTCTGCTAAAGTCCGGGCATAATCCCTAGCAAACAGCGGGATATTTCTTTGTACACGACAGTTACCATCAGACCCGCACCCTGAGGGAGGAGCTGTTGCCTGTGTATTCATCATAGCAGTACAGAATACACCGGTAATAAGCAACGCTGT
>JAPORK010000076.1 GCA_026710285.1 Endozoicomonadaceae bacterium
TAAGTTATGATCCTGTAACACAACTGATAACCAGTCAAACTGATATTACCGGGAAGACTACTTTTACCTATGATGATGATGGATTGCCACGGAAGCAGTGTCATGTGAGTAAAAACGGTTATCCTGATTATCAGTTCAGATGGCAGTATGATGTAAACCGTCGTATTGTGAGTGTGATAGATATTACAGCTAATAAGACAGAAAATATTTATGATAAATTAGGAAGAACAGCGCAAACACGTTATCAATCTTATCATGGAAAGACAATATCACTTTCTGTACCAGTTTATGATGATTTTTCCCGTATTGTTGCAATAAAATATGGCAGTGGTATGTATAGAAAGATTCATTATGACAACATGGGTCATTCTGATATTATTACCGATACATTAAAGGACCAGCCTTTATCTTACTGGTCTTTTAACTATGATCCGCTTAATAATATTACAATGAAACTGTATAAAACAAAAGAGAATCAGGCTGTTTATCACTATCAGTATGATGCACTTAATAATCTGGTAGCCATGTCATGCAGTGGTACAAATAAAAATACTTTATGTCCCAGAGATACTGCTTTTAAAGCTTCAGGATTGAATAGTGCACCAATAATTGTTCGGCAAAATTACCGCTTCACTCCATTAAATCGGCTTGCTAACGTAGAGGAAACTTTACAAAATGCATTACAACCACAGATGCTGAGTAAACTGACAACTTACCAGTATACCGATAATACAGTTCCTCTGCGTTTACAGCAAATTAGTACCAGCTGGAATCACCATCCACAGACAACTCAGCAGTTTCACTATGATGTTATGGGTAATATGACAACCGATGATGAAGGAAACCATATTGTTTACAATGCTTATAATCAAATCATTAAAGTGTCTCAGCTTAATGGGCAACAGAGTAATTATACTTATGATGGATTAGGAAGAGAAACCATAGAAAAAAGTACGCAAGGAACCATTTATCTCATCTATCGTGGCAACGATTTGGTTAATGAAAAAGTTAGTAGTCCCGGACAAACTGAGCACATTACTGGTTATCAGGGTATTGCAAAAACAATAGATGGGATTGTTTATCAATATAATGAAAATAATTACAAAGGAGATGTCGTTGGTATATTGACTAAGTCAGAACAAAACAAGCACACTTATAAGCTTCAAAAGACTAATATTTATAGTCCTTATGGTATGGTATGGCATCAAAAAGTACAGACTGTTCCCTTGTATCAGCGTAGTTTATCAGGTTTTGATGGTGAACGTACAGATCCTGCTACTGGCTGGCAATTTTTAGGTGCCGGAAACAGAACCTATAATCCAAAGCAACGTTATTTTGTTAGTGAAGATCCGGTAGGAGGAGGGTATGCTTTTGGCAGTAATAATCCGGTTATGAAGAGTGATCCTACAGGGAATGCACCACAATGGATAGGTACTGCATTTAAATGGGCAGGCTATGTGAGTTCTTTTGGACTGAGTGCGCTGCATGCAAAATGGGCGAACATAGCGAGTCAGGTCATTAATACGGGTTTGGTTATTGCCACCTTAGGCGCTTCTGCTTATAGTTATGGTGGTATATTACCAGGATTAGCAGTAACAGCGGGCACAGCTGTTGCAAGCAGTGTTCCTGTTATTGCAGCATCAAAGCCTGCAAATAAAGGTCTCAATGTAGCAGGCTCGGTTATAGGTATGACACAAATGGCAGCAATGATTGTAACCGCAGCCATTGATGCAGGACTTTTTTTTACAGAAAAAATACCGCCATCAATGGTAAAAATGCTTAGGAGTCATAAAGATATAGAGCCTGAAGACCTTAATTTCCTAATGTTCAAAACAAAAACATCTACAGGGAGAATGTTATGCATTTCCAGGATTGATATTAAACAGTTTTTAATTGAAAAAGCATCAAACTGTTGTTTTAATGATAACTGGATTTTCGTAGGACCTTTTTTTGATCTAATCAATCTGTGGTCAAAACTCAGTGCTGAAAATAATGATCTGATAGCTTGTGATACAGCATGCCTGCTTTGTGCACTACAAATGACTAAATTCAAGCTACCTTTAAGAACTTTTCAACATTTTTTGGATGTTAAATATGCTTTTATGAAATCAAATGCTGAAGCAGCGTTGTGTTCATTAAACCATATGGTAAAAACTGTACCTGATAAATATTTAAATGCTTTTGATTTAATTTTGCGTGAAATGCCGGGTGAATATCACAATTATGCAGATAATCCGTATATTACGCTGGAGGAAATA
The DNA here is from genome assembly GCA_026710285.1 of Endozoicomonadaceae bacterium. Taxonomy (GTDB): domain Bacteria; phylum Pseudomonadota; class Gammaproteobacteria; order Pseudomonadales; family Endozoicomonadaceae; genus JAPORK01. The sequence goes on from JAPORK010000076.1 coordinate 2,259, forward strand.
CTGAAACCTATGGAAGCGGGTATTATTTTTATACCGGGTCATGCTCAGGTTGTAGTCAGAAGGATGCCGTTTTTATGGTTAACCTTTGAATGTAGATATGGTGATTTGGGAGCAAAGGCAAGCTCACTCAGTGTAATTGAGAATTCACTTTTTTCACATATTCATTCTTCGTCTAAAAGAATAATTTTGGCCAGCAAAATACTAGAGAATGCAGAGTATAATTTTGAGGATGTGCAATGAATCAACAGAACAAATCAGGCATGACATAAAGGATATGAAATTTTTGTCGTGATATCTGGATTATATTATAAATTAATAACAACATATTGTTTTTGATGTAAAAATAAATATTCTAACTATATTTAGAGGTAATGTTATCAGAAGCAGTGTTATTTGGAATTATAATGTTTACTTTGTCTTATATTTTTAAAATTTAGTATTACACAAAAAGTGTATTTTCATTTATGTTCTTATTCTTTACATTATTGTTTTTATCTGAACAATTAAATCTGTTTTCATTTATTATCACTAACTCTTTTCTGCTTGAAAATAAAAACTACCTGTATCAATATAAAAAAATACAATTACAAGAAAAGAAT
>JAPORK010000439.1 GCA_026710285.1 Endozoicomonadaceae bacterium
TAAAACGCTGAGTAGTTTTTAAATCGCTTCACATAAAAGGCAGTGGTAAATTTTTGGGGTGGATATGAATTTATAATTCTCTATTTCCACCATGCTTTATGTGTATAAGTATCTGTAATACCTATAAATTTTTATATGAAATAAAATATAAATGACGTATTATTTGATTGCTATACAAACTATTAAATAGTATATAAAATATTTAATATTACCATTTGGTTAACTTGTTGTTGTCGTGCATAGATCAGCTCTTATCACTTTTTTGGTGGTGTCGATATTATTGAGTCTGTGGTTTTTGAAGCTGGCAGTATACAATTTTACTCCTCTGACTGTTTATGTTATAGATAAAAACTGTATAAAGCAGCTGATATAGTTTTAATGAGCATAATGCTTCATCCACATTACTTGAGATATTCTTCGTAACATGTTTGTTGTCTGAGTTTAATATGATTAGGACTTGTGCTGCCATATTCTGAAGTTTGTCCACGCGTAAAGCACCAATCAGTTCCATCAGTAGCGTTACAGTCTACAGCATCTGCCGTAACGTTACTGTTGTCAAAGTACGTACAATTTAGTCCTGCAAACCACCAGTTGTTTGAGGCACCAGATTTCCCTTGTGCTAATACAACATCGTTAAACTGTTTGCCATTTATGATTAAATTTCCCAAAACAGCAAAATTTAAATTACCGGGCTCGTGGGCAAAAGTTGACCTTGCAGGCTGATCATCAGAGTCGCCTGCATTAAATATATTGTCACAATATGCATTCTCAACATCTTCAACAACGTCATAGCTTCCGTGTCTGCCTGCTTTTATTAATAACCCCTTGGGTGGAACAGGAGTTCTGCTTTTTAGTGATATGCCTGCCGGAAATACACCTTTAAAAGGTTGGTGTTTTGTAATGAAATGATTAGTCATGTGGAAATATACTGATTTAGTATCTCCGGTAAAATAAACGTAATTATCATGAGAGTGAGGTTTAGCATAAACATAATTACTGATAAAAAAATATATAAGACACAAAATTTGTAAAATCACTTTATTCATGAGCCTGTCCTCATTATTATAGTTGTTTGATGGTGGCTTTTTCTGATACGTATTTTTGAGTTTATTTCGGATTTTTCACTGCGCTAACTGCAGTCTAAAAATATTAAATTCACTTTCTTTAGAGTTGTTATTGAAGTGTTAACCGAGAATAATATTTTATTTACTTTTCACATAGCAATAAATATAATATACGATGAAATGTTTGTCCAGTGGAACTGCAATATTCTGTCAGAGTAGTTTTGATCAAGAATTTATTTTTAAATAAGTATCAGCATAAAAAATAAATAAAAGAATAATGTTTTTCTTTTAAAATAAAACGCTGAGTAGTTTTTAAATCGCTTCACATAAAAGGCAGTGGTAAATTTTTAGAGTGGATATGAATTTATAATTTTCTACTTGAAACCATGCTTTATATGCATAAGTATCTGTAGTGCCTATAATTTCATACATGCAATAAAATATAAATGGCGTATTGTTTTGTTGCTGTACAAACTATTAAATAGTATATAAAATATTTAATATTACTATTTGATTAACTTGTTGTTGTCGTGCATAAATCAGCTCTTATCACTTTTTTGGTGGTGTCGATATTATTGAGTCTGTTATTTTTGAAGTTGGCAGTATACAATTTTACTCTTCTGGTTGTTTATGTTATGCATGGAAGCTGTATTAAAGAAGATGATATAGTTTTTGTCATTGGTGAAATCGCAACTGGTTTTGTGCCTTCAGGGAAACTGTTCACCTGTGAACATACTGGTATCTGTTCTGATATTATATTTCCTGGCTTCTTCTGGGAAAAGTATTAACGATTAACGGGACAGATATATCACCCTAACTGACAAACTATGCACTACAGAAGTTGATCAGGCTATTTCAGCAAAAGATGTACTTACTCATAGTCGTGCTTTTATGAGTATTTCTCTGAACTGTAGCGTAGTTAGTTCCAGTCTGGAGTTATTGCTGCAAGATAATTTAAAAGAACAAGTACAACGTATTGAAAAGGTTTTAAAGCAGGGCTTGATTCTTGTAGAGTGTTTGTTTATGTAAATGATGTGCGATTGCTCAATTCAATTGGTATTGCTGAATTCAAAATGCCCGTTGATATGCGGATATCCACTTTCTGTTCGTAGAATATGGTGTGTGTTCTACCATTTGTAAAACTCTTCTGCCTTATCCGCCTTACATAATCCATAAAGATTAACCTGACAAACTATGTCATTTTGTCAGTTGATCACACGTGTAGAAAAAATACCTAATGATCACAATGTTTTATCCGCATTACTCTTTTATTAGTGGTATGCTTCTTTACATGTTTGTTGGTTGAGTTTAATACGATTAGGTTTTGTGCTTCTAAATGATGAAAGTTGTCCGCGCGTAAAGCACCAATCAGTTCCATCAGTTGCTTGACAGTCTACAGCCGCATAAACGTTTTTGTTGTGGAAGTACGTACAATTTTTTCCTGCAAACCACCAGTCATTTGATGCACCAATATGTCCTTGTGCTAATACGATATCATTAAATTGTTTACCATTTATGATTAAATTTCCCAGAATAGCAAAATTTAAATTACTAGGCTCGCGGGCAAAAGTTGACCTCGCAGGCTTATCATGATTTTTAGATTTAATTTCTGTAAATATATTGTCACCATATGTATCCTCAACATCTGTAACGACATCAGAGCTTCCGTGTCTGCCTGCTTTTATTAATAGCCCTCTGGGTGTAACAGGAGTTCTGCTTCTTAGTGATATGCCCGCCGGATATACACCTTTAAAAGGTTGATGTTTTGTAATGAAATGATTAGTCACGT
>JAPORK010000322.1 GCA_026710285.1 Endozoicomonadaceae bacterium
ATAGCACCACATAAGTTATCTGTATAAACAATACTGTTTGATTAGCTAATGAACTAAATGATGATTTTAATGATCAGAACAGCAATATTATTAAAATGAATGTTTTTATTGTAAGGCATGATCGTTAAATGAGGTACTCATGGACAAAATTCCTTTCAGCAATGTACTAGATTCTATGTTATTTAGCAGAAATAACTCATGTTGTGCACAGGCACAAGCGCAGGTAAAAGAAAGGCAGCCTAATTTAGAGGTGTTGGTAAGCGCCACTGAATTAAACTCAACAGATTCATCTGTTGCTATTTCTAAGCGAAAAATAGTTCATTATGAATCAGAACAGGAAACAGACTTGTCCGGGAGCTGTTCGGTATCATCTAAAAAAATTTGTACAATGACTGAAGATGATGATATTGAAAATACAATTATAAGATGCGATATGAACGCAGATCGTTATTGCCGTTGGTTAAATGCGGTACCGACAAATTTTCTGTCCTGCCCCAAAATAGAAAGAGATCAACAATTTATTCCAGTCACCAGAAAAAATCTGCTGGTTTACGACGGTGGTAAGATTATGATTAATAAACAGGGGTTATCTGCACACACCGGTTCTATTCTTGATTTGATTAAGGAAAGGCTTGAAAAACCAAAAATTTGTAGTGCATTTGCAACTCCGGCGCTGGCAGCTGTTATTGTATCTATGCTGCCTCAATATCATAAAATATCTTTATTTGTGCCTATGGCAGGTGCCGGTATCCTTTGTGCCTTGATTCAGGAAGCAGCAAAAAATAGCAGAAAAGCAGTAGATATATTTCCTTATGATTTACGACCAGTTAACAGCTGTGTGCAACAAGCGAGTGTGGGAACAAGAGATAGCAAAGAAGGTGATAGCTTTGGATTGTTTGCAGCAGATATTAACAGCAAGGAGGATAAAATACCTAAAAATTTGTATCCTCCTGCTGAATACAATCATTTTGTGATGTTACTTGATTTTCCGCAGTTTGATCAGGAGAATCCGCAACAGTGTCCACTACGAACCGCTATTTATAAATTTATGACTTTTCCTACACCGAAAGCCAAACAAATTATTTACTGGGGTATAGGAAAGGCTACTGATCTGGACAATGGTTTGCAGGTTGAAAACCCGTTTGAGCAGGCAATTAAAGAATATAATGAACAAGTGAAAAAAAACTGGAATAAAAAGCGTGCCCTGATAATAGAAAATAATACTGCACCTTATCCACAAACATTCAGCAATGAAGTGTTACAACAGGTACGTTCACAAATGTGAAATTTCTGAATAAGCCAACTCATGTCGTTGCAGTATACTTTTATCCGGGGCTTAGCCTTATGTTTGTACAATCTTCGGAGTATTGTCTTCTTCCTGCTTTTGTTGTTTGTCGTCTCGCAGCGCCTCAAGTTCTTTTAATACCTGTTCAAACTCAGAAATAGTATGTGGTAGTTTATATTTTTCAGTAATAAATTGTGCAGTCTTATTAAGAAAAGCACTTAATTCGGGCTGGTTGGCATAAATTTTTTCTAGTTCAAAAAGCACTGCTTTGTAGTAGGTGTGATCATCCCAGTTGGCGGGTAAAGGATAATTTAATCGCAAATTAATCCACCCAGAACGAATGTCAAAGTGCTCAGATAGTGTAGAAAAAACATCAGATTTAGCGGTAATCTGGTCTGTCATGAAGATATTTTGCTGTTCTAAAAATTTTGTTAAAGATAGTTGACCTTCTGTATCAATGACATTTAATTTTTTTATTCCAAAAGATTGTCTTGTCAAAGTTATTCCCAGCATCTTTTGCATTAACAGAGCCAAAGGATAAAGGACAAAGGAAAGGTATCCCCTAAAGCTTAAATTTATACGCAGGTGTTTAATCAAATCTTTGATACTTATACGCCCTTTGGTAAAGGGTAAATCACTGATCTGAATATTAAAATTAAATAACTGTGCCGCAAAGCTTATACAGCGGAGTAACAGTTTTGTGCCACGACTTTGTGCTTTAGATGAGACATGATATACAATATTTCCAATATTTCCTTCAAGCTGCGCATTCAGTTTACCGGTTAATGCATCATTTTTATCTGGATTGATTGAAAAATGTGATTCAACAGGTAAAGTCTTTAGGGTGTTTTCATATTTTGGCATCAGTTCAGCTAAAAAAGTTATAATATCAAGCGTTATAACGTTTTCTCTGGCTGTTTTGTCATTTTCGACTTTCTCGCTTTTAATACCGGACTTCTCATCAGTATAAACTTTAATCTCTGTTTTGCCCTCACTGTTTCGTACATGCAATCCATTTTGTTGTATTGAGCCATGGGCATTATTAATAATACCTTTGGGATCTTTTAGCTTAAAAGTAATATCTTCTACATTAATAGCAGCTTCAAATTCTTCTTCTGTTTCCGGGATTGTAGCAACTGCACAGAGTTGTTTCAGTTGACACGAATTATCAGCATTCGGGTTGATGTCAATTTCATCAGTATATATCCGGGCGTTTGTTTTATCGTCACTTATATCAAGTTCTAACTCTAAATTTTTAACCGTATGGTTTTTATTTGCATGAGCTTCAGGTATAACAACTCTTGTATCTACCTGATTTCCCTGGGTTGTAATTTTCAGATTGGCGCCGCTGCTATCTAGCTTAAAATGTGGGCTTTGCTCGGAAGTTTGATTTTCAGAAACAGGAAGCAACTCTTCCCCGGATTCTTGCAGGTATGATGGCTTGAGTAGTGATGCATCAGGATTATCGGTCTTCTGCTTAAGGAGTAAATTAAATATTTCAAAGGCTTTCAGTCTCTGTTCTGCATCAGAAATGGATTTTGGAGAAAGC
>JAPORK010000089.1 GCA_026710285.1 Endozoicomonadaceae bacterium
TGAAGACCCTTTTGGTGATGGATATGCTTTTTGTAGCAATAATCCGATTATGAAAACAGATCCTACAGGTAATCATGCAAAAGATGTATGGCAGTCTATAATGGGCTGGATGGGATTAAGAGGTTCTTTCAAAAAACATAACGAAGTGACACTTGCTATATCATGTATTGTATTAGCGTTAAGTGGTCTTGCCATTTTTTCTTGTCTTATAGTTGCTCAAGCACCTATTGCTGCTGTAGGCTTATTTTTTGAAAGTATGCTTACGTGTATATTTCCTTTAATAAATGGAATGTTTGATCAGCATAAAAAGTCTATTGGACGAACAATACGATTTCTTGCGTTTGCTTCTAACCTTATACAATTTATTACCGCAGTGTCAGCAAGTGCGTTTGTATTTGGACCACGAATTCTTGAAGCATTATCTTCTACAGGAGCAGGGAGATTATTAATGAATCTAGGTTCTGATAGTGAATCAATAGAAATGAATACTATTGCTAGCAGTGCATCTTCTACAGAGTTAGGTAGAAAATTAAGTAGTATTCATCCACAGCTTTTTAAGAGAGAGTTGTTTATTGGAGATGTAATTAAATTGAATTCCTTTTCAGATGTAGTTGCTGTAAGGAATACACTCAGATTATACGATGAAGATATTGGCATTGCTTTTGTCTCAGCATGTATTAAAGGAAAGCCTCTGAATATAACAAAACTCGAAGCATTAATAAGTGCAAAAGAAGATATTGATACTAATTTTTTTGGGTACCGCTCCGCTTTGAGACATTTGATGTCTGATTTTTCTACTTTACATACACCTACCGACACTTCTGTAAAGTTACGGAATATTTTCCCCACAGAATTTGACTCTGCTATATTGGTGAAAGATAATAAAATGACTTATATATCAAGAATAGGAAGGAACAATTATTATAAGGTATTATTTAGCCAAACTGAAATAAATTATAGCACCAAAGGTAGTGCTGAAACTATTTTGGCTGACTTTATGAGTAATGACGGTGAGATTTTAATAGATGAATACTTCTGTCTTAATCAATAGATATGCTTATACCCTTTATAAAATAAAATGATAAGAGATAGATCAACTTTTGGATCATAAGCTCTTAATGATTTAGCTGTCAGATGGCAACATTTAAATCTAAAGGAATAAAAGCTATTATTTTAAATAAAAGTTTTATATTAACTCAGCTTAAGGTTTTTAGTGTAATAATAAATGCTCTTGTTTTCAAAATACAAATGACGTTTAAGTAACTCCATTATTCTGTTAGTAAAAACATGCTATTATACAAAAGTGTTTATCCATAATTCTTCGTTAAATATGTTCCAGGTAATAATAGTATCAATGGATCGTTGCAATTTTATAAGAATATGCAACGGACTCAGGCAAATCTTCCATCATCATTTGCATGAATTTTGCCAGGTAAGTTACAACTAATACTGAGTTATCCTTTGTATGTTTGTGACACACTACCCCACTACTAATGCTTCTTACTGGCAATTACTTTAATAGTATCATCACTTTCATTTTTTGTATTGAATGACCAGGATGATAGTTTGGCTGGGTTATAGTCAGCCCTTCAGTAAACACCATTTTTAGCTTACCGCCCATTTACTGGTAGTTATCTTAATAGTATCAAATGAGGATGTTAATTTATCATCTAATTTGAATACCCAAAACAATTTGGTTGGGTCATAGTCAGCTATGCATTGAAGACCGTAAGGATACTTATAAAAACATTTTTTTCCTCCTACCACCCATGAATTTTCAAACATAAAGTTCTCCTGTGCTATAAAAAAATCTTTAAACTCAGCAATTTTATGAGTGCACGAATGATCCTGAAAAAGTGCCAACACTCCCCTGATTGCAAAATTAAGTTTTTTGAAGTGTCTTCCTTGTGAATTATTTTTACCTACCTGATCATTGAAATATCTTGCCACAGATTTAGATTTTTTTCTGCCTGCTGTTACTTTTAATATTAGCGGATGTGTATGATAGTAAAGCAGCTGTTTACCTAATTCAATATGACTTGGTTGAGAAGGATTTACATGTGCATCGATTACCGTAAACGTTAAACAATTGAACCTCATACCCTTGCTATCTGTAAAAGCAAGTACGTTACAATGCTTTTTTTTTGCATAACCATTCAGTACATAACTGAAAGTTGTTAATATAACTATAAAGTTTATTAAGAAAGACATATTACCACCATAAGAATAATAAATATTTTTTGTTTCATACTATGAACAATTTATTTGAACCATTTAGAGGGCTATAATTAGGCAAAGATGATCAAAGACCTGAAATTTTCTCCAATGCACACAACCAATGTTGTACTGAACAAAATATAACGGCAGTTAAGTACTAGTTTCGGTTACAGATTAATAATGTTTGCTTTTCTTTTAAAGATAAAAGTTTCATGGTGTAGGACACAAAGAGGTTGTAAATTTTATTTTATTAGCATGTATATCCACGCCATTATTGCTAAGCTCGAAAATAAAAACCAATGACTTCTATAAAAACACGTATAATTTACACCTTAACAGGTATAACCCTGTTTTTCATAGGGATTCAGTGTACAAGTATAGTAGTTCTTTCTCCAAACTACCAGTTGTTTATTGGCTCCCATGTCTCTGCATTAATACAATATTATCAAACGCTATATCATTTACAATTAAATTACTACGAACAGAAAAATTTAGTTTCTCAGGTATTTTTCATTATTTGTTTTTGTTTCTTGATATTATGTTTTCTTTTTACAGGGAAATGACTAATCTGAATTTGTATTTTTACAAAAAATGTTTTACTATTCGATTTTA
>JAPORK010000573.1 GCA_026710285.1 Endozoicomonadaceae bacterium
TGCGGGAAATACTTAATCATGATGGTTATGAAGTCCGGCTGGAACAACAGGATGGCAAAGGCGTTACATTCCACTATATTCAGGGTACTCACTTATTGAGTATGATTACTGATGATCTAGGACGCAAAATAACCTTAATCAGAAAAAATAATTATCTGACAGTAACCAGTTATGACAGTGATGGAAAACCAGTTAATGTTCGTATTAACCATGATAGTGATGAGTTAACAAGTATTACTCTTCCTGGTGGTAAGCATCAGAGTAAACAGGGTATTTATATGCATTACTCTCCTTTCCGTCACTTGCTAACACAATTTGTTTACCCTACAGGTTTGACAAAAAGCATCAGTTATAACTGTAATCAGGCAATGAAAATGCCATTATTCTATGGTATTAACAGACAACAGGCATTATGTGTAGTCACATCACAGGTGGTTGATCCTGGTATGTCACAACCTAAAATGATTACCCGCTATGCTTATGGTCAGGTCAGCGGAAATGGTCACAATTATCTTGGCTTTAACTCAGGTTTAAGTATAATCCCGGGTATGTCCGGAGATCTTTTATTTGCAGCACCTGCTGAGTATACTTATAAGACGTCAGAAGACAATGGTTTAACAAAAATTATTCGTACTTACAATAAATACCATCTGATGATTGACGCCAGGCTACTCGATGATAAAACAGGACATATGCTTACAGAAACACATAGTTTTTTTTGCAATGCGAATGAGTATGATGGTTGTGCTCATACTCGTTTTGAAGATTTACCCGTTACCTACACTCTGCCACTGGAAACAAAAACTTATACATGGGGAGGGAGTTCCGGTTCTCCGGCAGTTGATATTACGCTGCAATCATATGACAATAATGGTAGGCTTGTCAGTAAAACCGATACTTATGGGCGCCGTCAAACCATAAAGTATTGTCTGCCACAGGGTGATGCTTCCTGTCCTGCTGAACCTCCAAAATGGTCACTTAATGCACTGACAGAATCAGTTACTTATTATTCTTCTGATAAAGTTTCAGGTGCTTCAGCATTACCTGTGATAAAAATACAGAATCACTATAAAAAAGAGTTAAACATTGATGGATCAGGTTATATTTTAGTACTCGATAAGCAGGTATTACACTCAGGTCATCAACAGGATACAACCCTACGTCAATATTATAATGATCGTACTGACTACGCCAGATATGGTTTATTAAAAAAATTAATATTAACTGGCAAGACGCCAGCCGATAAAAAACCAGAGACATTAACCCGTGAGTATCATTATATTATCAACTCAAATCATACAACTAAAACCTCTTACAGCGTTTTTGAAACAGGAAGTGATCTGGCACGACGGTCATCTTCAGCTACGGTGAGTCTGTTTACCCATCAGACACTGCAAATAACAGATGCTTCTGGTCAAAATATCACCCGTTATCACTATGATAACCAGGGACGGTTGATACAGGCTGATTCGGCAGTAGGTACAGCTTTTGCAGTGAGTAAACGTTTTAACTATACGATATCACCACAACTTAATCAGGTAGTTGTGACCAACCCTAATGGTTTGCAAAAAAAAATAATTTTTGATGGTGCGGGGAGAAAACTGAAGAATTTTGCTGAGATGATTAATGCCCATGGTAAAGCGGAATATAACCAATGGCGGCTGGTGAGTCGTGTGACTTATGATGCAAATGGACGCATTGCCGCAAAACACACTTATGATTATCGTAAAAATTTGCAAAATCAACCAAAACAACTTACAACCACTTATGCTTATACCGCAACAGGACGTATTCTTTATAAATATTTGCCGGACGGAGAAATAAGCGTTAATCGTTATGATGATCCTGATCGTTGTGTGACCAGTTATACCCTGGATAAAAAAGGAGATCATTCAACTATTTCTGTTGTTCGCGGCAATGTATTAGATAAACCGATTGAACATATTTTGTTACCTGCATCGGTGGATTTACCCACTGCTGCCGGACAATATTGTACAACAGGTAGTCAGTTAGCCGGAGCAAAAATAACAACGGTTACCTATGATGCAAATGGACGGAAAATTTCATCAACAGACCCTGCCGGAAAAACAGTTACCATTCATTATAATGAGCGTGGACGTGTAAGTGAAGTTATTAACCCGATAGGAGACAAAGTACATAGTTTCTATAACTTAATGGGTAAAGTTGTACAAAAATGGGAAGAGCCAGCTAAAGAATCTCACCAGTATTTACTGTTTTCTGTAAAATATAATATAGCAGGAGATCCGGTGTGGCAAGCAGGAGAAGATGGTAAACGTACGTTGTTTACTTATACCAGTGATGGTAAACTTGCCACAATCACCACACCAGCAGGTAATGTCATCACTTACAGGTATAATCTGTTGGGTCTTCCTGTGGGTAAATGGCTCAATGGTCATTCATTGTTGTCTATACATTACAATCCAGTTACCACAAGCTCAGATAAAATAACTGATAATACAGGTACAACTACGTGGACTTATAGTGATGATGGAAAAATGCAACAAATGGTACACCATGCGTTAAACAATGTAAGCGATAACTATAAAATTACATGGACTTATGACAACAACAGAAATGTAATTGCCATGACCAATCCTTCCGGTCAGCAAACAAAAACCACTTATGATAGATTTGGACGCATTAAATCTGTCAGTTATCAGCTAAAAAATGGCAAGCAGCAACTATTATCTGCACCCTCTTATGATGGTTTTTCCCGTATTGTCGCAATTAAATATGGTAGTGGTATGGAACGCAGTATTAAATACAATAGCTATGGTGAAGAGGAATATGTTACAGA
>JAPORK010000400.1 GCA_026710285.1 Endozoicomonadaceae bacterium
CTCTCAGCATAATAAAATTATTTATACGTATGATAAACTACTCAGACCTGCAAAGAAAATCTATCGAGAAAATAAAGGTGATAAAACACTGATTGAGCAGCAAATATATGATTCTTTTTCTCGTGTAGTAAAAAAAGTATATGGCAGTGGTATGATACGTATATTTTCATATAATCCATGGGGGCAGGTAGAGATGGCAAAAGATAGCATGAATGGAAAGCCACTCCATGATGAATCTTTTGTTTATGATGCTGATGGAAATATTATTCGTTTACAACGTAGTGATGGTGAAAATCGTCAGGCAATAATACACTATCGTTATGATCATATGGATAATCTGGTCTCAATGGATTGTGAAGGAAACAATGATCTGTGTCCACATGATACCACATTTAGTGGTAAAAATCTGAAAACAGCTCCGGCGATTATACAACAGAATTATAAATTTACACCACTCAATCGTATTGCAGGTGTTACCGAAAAATTAATTGATAATTCATCACCACAGTGGCATTCACTAAGTAAAACGATGTATTATGTTTATGCAAATACTAAAGTACCACTGCGATTAACTGCGATTAATACAAAATGGAATAATCAACCATATGAAACCCATCGCTTTGTTTATGATGTAAGCGGAAATATGACCATTGATGGCGAAGGTAACAAAATTAGTTATAACCTTTTTAATCAGATAATCAAGGTTATTAATAGTACAGGTATGGTTAGCCATTATAATTACAACGGTCAGGGAAAAGAAGTTGAAATCGTGACTGAAAAGGGCACCCGGCAGATGATTTATCAGGGAGGAAAACTCAATGGTGAAATTGTAACTGATGCAGCTAATCATCTATATAGAATGAGCTATCCGTCAGCAGAGATTAAAACAACGGATGGGATGATTACCAGCTGGAATGAAAGTAATTATAAGGGTGATGTTATTGGTATATTGACACAAGATAAAACATCAAAACAATGGAGTGTACAACAACATAATGTCTATAGTCCTTATGGTATGGTGTGGTCTTACGGAAAACAAAAGACAACAATTCTATATTTTCAACAGACACTAAAAGGGTTTGATGGTGAAATAACTGATGCTGCAACAGGATGGCAGTTTTTAGGTGACGGTCATCGTACCTATAATCCATCTCAGCGCTACTTCTTCAGTGAGGATCCTGACGGTGATGGCTATGCTTTTGGCAGTAATAATCCAATAATGAAGAGTGATCCCAGCGGTAATATGCCAAAGTGGTTAGGTAAAGTTTTTAGTCTGGCTAATACTGTTTTTAGTCTGGGAATGAGCAGAGCTCATAATAAGTTTGTTCTGGGTATTGGGAGATCACTGCTCTGGGGCGCCATGGCTATACCCTTTGGACCTACTGCAATTGGACTGGCTTTTGCAGCTCCGGCTACATTAACTTTTGCGTCAACAGTGAAACCTGCTAACAAAGGCTTACAGCAAGCATCAATGATTACCGGAAGTGTTTATGCAGGCGCATTGTTTGTAGCCGGACTTATAGCTATTGGTGCAGGTATAGGAAGTGTAGCAGAAGGTCTGCTGGCAGGAGCAGGAGCTGGAGAATTGGAAGGAAGTGAAGAAGCAACAGTTGTAATTACTGGAGCAGAAGTTGAAAATGAAATATCCACCAGTATCCAAAATGAATCAGAACTGGCTGAAAGTAATGCATCAGCTACAGCAAATGATAACAATGACTATGTGGAGAATGTTCCGGGAGGTGAACGAGTTGTTTTTGGTTGTGGTATCAGTAAAACGCTACCCTGTTATCATAAGTATGTAGATATTCTTACAGTTTCTCAGGAGATTGCTCAGTTGCCAAATCGCTGGATATCTCTTAATAACATAGAAGGTGCAATAGAAAAAATCGGTGTAAATGTTTTTGACGAAATACTTCAGGAATATTCAAGAGACGATTATTTACAATTAGCGTATATTTCATTGAGACCGGGTGGCAGGCTGTTTGTTATGATGAATCGTACCGGAGGAGGTGAGGCATGGATGTCGAATTATGCAGCCAAAGGCGCACAAATATTTGGAGAAGATAACATAGATTATGTTGAGGATCTTAGAGACATAGATAAAATTTCAGAACGTTTTGGGAGCGACGGAATTAATTCATGGACATATGATAAAATGTTGGTATTTATCAAGCCTGTAAAGTGCACAACGCTTTAGCAATAATAGTGTTGAATGTAATTAAACTATGTGTATAATGTAATGGTTATCTGATGACAAATCACGCAAGCTTTTCGAAGATAGCATAATGTGAATGTCGTTTAAAAAAGCGATATCCATAATGGATAGATGATATTCACATGACAGCTGATAATTATATTAAAAAATAGAATAATTCTTTGCCGTTCAAAATTATATAAAGATATAATAATTTTTAAATAAAATAAACTAAAAGCAATATCTCTTGTCCAACTTTAAAAAGAATCATAATTGTTTATGTCATGGCGTTATTGATATTATAACTTTAATCAAATGAAAATTATGTGGGTTATAAATATGATGGATATAACAAAAAAAAGACAATACCATTTTATTAAATTAATACTACTTTTATTTTCATGTTTATATTTTGGAAAAATAAATTTAGTTATTGGAAAAACCAGAGTTTATCCAAATAACGCTTACGCTAGTAAGAAAATACCAGTAAAACAAACTGCTTCAAGTACACACTCAAAAAATAAAACTAATCATCATCACTTATTATTGGATGCATTAGGAAGTGGTGATCTGTCCATCTGGTCTAATTCATTTAATTTTGCTAAAAGCGGAAACAGTGT
>JAPORK010000501.1 GCA_026710285.1 Endozoicomonadaceae bacterium
CTGTGTCAATACACCAACCACATCACCTTTATAATTACTTTCATTATACTGATGAATAAGACCGTCAATGGTTTTGACAGCGCCATGATAACCAATAGTGTGTGATATATCTTCCGGAGTGCTTATTTGTTCATTAATTAACTTTTTATCTCTGTAAAAAAGATAATGAATACCTAAACGACTTTTCTCATAGACTTCTCTTTCGTTACTATCATAACTATAATCACTCTGCTCTCCGTTAGTTTTAAGTACCTGGGTTATCTGATTAAAAGCATTATATGTAATATGATTACCTTTTCCATCTGTTGTCATATTGCCCATAATATCATAACTGAAATTATGTGTTGACTCAGACTGATGATCCCACTCTGTACTAATACGTTGCAGGCGTAAGGGTACAGAAGGATCGATATAATCATAGTGAACTGTTTTTTGAAGGCTTTGATGTTGTAAACTGCTTTGTAATAATTCATGTATCTGCGCAATACGATTAAGTGGTGTAAAAGAATAATCCTGCCGGGTAATAATCGGAGCTTTTTGTAAGCTAGTTCCTGAAAAATCAGTATCTCTCGGACACAGTGGTAATCCAGAAGAACCATCGCAGGTCATTGTGGTCAGATTATCCAATGTATCATATTTGTAGTTAAGAATGGCTTTTTGATTATTGATTGCCTGATAAGTCTTTTGCGTAATATTATTATTTGCATCATAAGTGAATGACCAGGCAGATAGTAGTTTGTTGTTGAGCTTATCACTTACATTATTTGCATGACCAAAAGAATCATAGTTAATTTTTCTCTGCATACCGCTGCCATAATGAACAGAAATAATACGAGAAAAATCATCATAATTAAATGCAGAGAGTACAATTGGATTTTTATGATCATGTTGATAATCTACTTCCATTATCCGTCTTAATGCATCATAAATATTTTGTGTTTGATTAGCATCAATATCAGTGACACTGATAACCCGTCTATTTTTATCATACTTCCACTGTATTTTATAATTCCTGTAATCACCTATTCCAATATGTTGAAGATACAACAGAAGACCATCATCACTATAAGTAAATAGTGTTTTTCCTGTATTGTCTGTTTGTGCTTTAACCCTTAAAGTTAAAGGGTCATAGCTTATTTCTTTTTGAATTTTTCCATCAAGCTGTTCACTAACAGGCAGCCAAAGCTGATTATATTTTAATGTTATTACATGACTGTCTGGTGTCGTGGTAGTAACCAGTTTTCCCTCTTTGGTATAGGTGAACTTAGTAGGAAGACCATCTTCTCCGGCATTCCATAATAATTCACCTGCTGCATTATATTCAGCGGAAGATAATAAATAATTTCCACCAGAGACAGGTTGTACATAGCGCTGAACAACATGACCGCTTAAATCATAAACATTATGTGTTTTATCTCCTTTGGGATCAATAATATTGGTGACTCTTCCCATCTCGTCATACTCTTTTTTTACAACATGTCCCAAAGGGTCTGTGGAGGTGACTATGCGACCAAAACCATCATAAGTCATTGTGTAAACTTTAATAGCGGATAAATTTATTTTATCTGTGGATATATTACATAATTGTTCAGGATATGTTACCGTATGAGTGTTCCCCGGAATTAATAACCGTTCAACCGGTTTATTTAAAATATTGGCGCGGGTTACAGAAATAGCTGAATACCTGCCCGTAGCACTTTGCTGATAACTGATGGCGCAGCGTTGTGTATCATCATACTTATTGATATCTGTTTTTCCGTCCGGAAGATGGACACGAATAACTCTGCCTGAATCATCATACTCCTGTGTTGTCGTTAATATTTCTGTTTTACCTAACTGAGAAATCATATAAACAGATTTAGCAACTACACGTCCATAGTTGTCATAAATAGTTTTACTAACAGGGATCCAGTGGTTAGCAATAGCTTTTCCGTTATCGGACAAGGCTTCACGAAATTCCATTAAAAGTCTTCCTGCTCCATCAAAAATAGTTTTACTTTGTAATCCATTAGCATCTGTGATAATTAGCTGATCATGTTGTGGAGAAACAGTATATTGATAGTAAGTTTTTGTAGCAAATGGGGTTCCCACATTGACATCTTTCTCCACCAGTCTGCCCCATAAATCATAGTGATAACGAATAGTATTTTTACCGGCAGCATCAACTTTTTGTAATACATGATTGGTAAACAGGCTTGTGGTGACAAATGCAGAAAAGCGTTTTTTATCTGCGCCTAATTCAATGGCACTGTAAGTTATTTTACTACGATTGTCTGCGCTCATTTTATAATAATAATCATGAATAATTTCATGAAACTTGGATTTTTTGTAAGCCTTATCTGTCAATATTGACTGTTTCAGTAATCCATAGGTCAGGCTATTGTTTACATCCTGATAATAATGACGGGTTGTTGTGACTTCCTGTGCGCCTGACTGCTC
Organism: Endozoicomonadaceae bacterium; assembly: GCA_026710285.1. GTDB lineage: Bacteria > Pseudomonadota > Gammaproteobacteria > Pseudomonadales > Endozoicomonadaceae > JAPORK01. Next base: position 2,440 of record JAPORK010000501.1, read on the forward strand.
TGTTTGATTATCTAGAACCACAATATACCCATCTCCTTGCTGGTTTGGTAGTTTGCGATAGTAATTACGGGTAATAACAGGTTTGAGAAGAGTTGATCCAACCCGGGAAGGCCAGGCAGTAACAGACTCTGTTAATGAGCCTAAATTCCAGCCATCAGGTTCGGCAGGACACTGTGTATCTCCTTTGAGAGGGCAATAATTAATTTCACTTAAACGACCATAAGCATCTTTATGAGCAATCATTCTGCCAAGTTTATCATAACGGTAAGTTTCGGTGGATATTGCCGGTATATCTGAATTCTCACTCCAAACCTTTTTAATAATTTTTAATGGCTCACTATAAGTCAGTGGTAATTCT
>JAPORK010000419.1 GCA_026710285.1 Endozoicomonadaceae bacterium
CTTCCATGGAGCACCAGTACAATTAATTCATAATACAGTCAGGAAAAAGACGATTATCTTTTACCATAACACTACAATCTGTTATTTTTCCAAGTAAAAGCTTTAATACGTTCCCGCTTATCATCACGCAATACCATCCAGGGTATTATTATCATCCCAATATATTATATTATTGTCTCCAGGTGCGTGATGATAAATGAACATTTAAAAATATGAAAATTTAATTTTCACTATGAGCTAGTGTTTGCACGCAGCAAGTGCACATATTATACCATATATAGCTACTTTTGTAGAAAGATCCAGATCACTACCTATTATATGGTATTGTAATGTTAGCTCATTTGTTGGCTCAGTTGTTTGTACAGTTGTTGGCTCAGTTGTTTGTACAATTGTTGGTTCTGGTGTCGTTGTTTCAGCAAACAGTAACTGATCTTTGCGTATTATTTTGCTGCATTCACCGTATTGAGGTATCCAAAATCTGTGAGGAACACCATTCAAATTAAATTCATCTCTACGGAGCATTAATGTTTTACCATCAAAAAATTCCAGTTTGTAACTACCTTGCCTATCAAATGAATCATCTGCTTGTACTTGTTTATACCAGCTGTCGTCTTTTTTTCCAGTTTTTATATCATAACGAAAAAATGTTAAGCTCCCGTTGTTAAAAGGCTGGTCACTCATTTGTCCTGTTGTTACTACATACAGATGGTCTTCATTACAGCCTGCTGTAATAAATGGTTCAGAAGGTAACTGATAAGTAATATTAGCTTCACCGAGTGTATAACGTTCTCCATTATGTTCCAATGGATGTTGTATTATCATGTTAGTTGTTTCATTGTAGGTGAAGGCGGCATTGTTACTTAACAGCAATGCATCTTCTCCGGGAAACTCATAGCTAATACTATCATATTGACCACTATTTGTGACATTCAGGGATAATTCACTTAACTGTACACCAGGTGTTTCACCCTTGAAATCTAAAAAGTCACGATCTATATATCTAAAAAATTTTGGGCGTCGGTGCAACATTAATAAAGTATCATTGGTTACTACATGACTTACCGGTGATGTATAAACAGCTGGATCATCTAGCGTTTTTCCCCCTAAATGTCGATTATCAGAGGGTGGATGATATAACCGTATTGTACCATTAGCACCAGGCTGGCTGATATCAGTAACTCTGATTAGTCCTTTAGCTTCATTTATAAATGTACCACTCAAACCGTTGGGTAATGCTGCTTCAGGATAATGTTGACGGCTTACCAAAAGTGTCTTATTTCCATTCATAAAAACAGAATAAAATGCTTCATTTACATAATGACAGGAAATATTACACTCTTCAGATGCACACAGATGTTGATGCGCTTTTCTCCAGTCAGCCGGGTTTATGCTCTCTACACTATTATCATCGGAGAGTTTATTGTCTGATGGTATATAACCCGATTTATCCCAAAATGCAAATGGTGCTTCGGCAATAAAATCAGGAACACGAGATAGTATACCTGAATATAAAACTGTGTCATTGTTATAGGTTGTTGTCCCTCTACAGCGTAAGCTGACCGGTGGCTGAGTACAGTTATATTCATTTGCAGAATCATAAGGACATTGTAGTAAGCTTGTTTCATTACCAGCGCAGTTTACATTGTTCAGCAAAATAGGAAGTGGAGGGTTTTGATAATCTGGAGCACTTTGAACACCTTCATCAAAACCCAACTGCCGACAGGCTACAAAAGTATCTGCCTGTGAAAATCCCTCACTACAGACTTTCCCGAAATGAAAGTGTTGATAGTGTTGTGTTCCTTTTATGGGAATAGATACTGTTAAAATTCCATATCCTCTTAAAGTGGTAAATGTGTAATCTTCATCGATTAAAGAAGCCCCAATATTTGCTGATGCGGTATCTACATAAGTACCTTTGTGAATCAGCTTATTACCTGTGCCGGTAATTATTTTTGCTGTATTTCCTATCACATAATTATTTGCTCGTGTGGGAATGCTGATTTGTCCCTGTTGTTCCAGATGGTTGTTGTTACCTGATACTTTGGTGGCAATGATCCCGGCACCTGGTGCTCCTAAGGTGAAATAATAGTGAGGAAAGTTAACCTCTGGTTGTGTATCATATTTCATGATGAATCTGTTATCATCGCCTTTTATGTTTCCTGTTAGCGGGTAAGTATAACGAAATTGATTAGATGTGTTCGACCATTGTAATGTTGTCTCAATGTTATTATTGTGTAGCGCTCGTCGGGCAAGTGAGGGTATGGTGTTATAAGAGTCACGATGTCTTACGGGTATATTAACCTTAATATGACTGTTATTTATTGATTTAAAAAGAGGTATATTGCCGTTTATTGGAAATCCATCCAGGCTATGCTTCCCTGTAGAGAAAGTACCGCTGAATTGCCCCGGTACTACAGTTTTTGTGACAGTATGATTCAAAGGGCTGATACTACCATTAATATTCTCTGCTGCAATAAAATTACCACCAGGACACTCAGTCATTAACCGGGAAATATTTGCATTGCCTACATAGGTACACTGACCATTTGTAGCCAGACAGTAATCATTAGTTTCACTTACTGAATTTTCTGTAAGATAGGGTGGCATTGACACAGAGGCTCCCAGACCAATACACTGACTGACCATTAATGCACTGAAAAAACATTTTGCAATTTTGTTAACTGGCTTGCTTCTCCAGTTACTATCTGAATAATTATCCTGGATATCATCACTGTTATCAGCTGTAGCATTTTCCTCATCCTGA
>JAPORK010000005.1 GCA_026710285.1 Endozoicomonadaceae bacterium
TCAAGTGGAATAACTACCAATACCTTATCAGGATTGGGCTACGATCATAAATTGGATGATTTTAATCGTAGATAACCATAAAACTGGAATTTTTTTGTAACGGGATTAGGTAGTATTCGACTTAGCTCTTTAGTAAGAAGTGTCTGGACACCTATGCTTCCATCAGAATAAAACACATAGGCTTTCCACATATTTTCATGCACATATATTGAGTTAAACTTTTGTATTAAGGTCATATGATTAGAGCCAATGATTACTGTATAGTAATCAATTAAAGTTATAAAATTCAGTTTATTTCCATCATAACATCCCCAATTTAAAAAAGTATCGTGACACTTTACCGGATTAAAAATAGCTGTTAAAGCAGATATGTAATCATTATTGAATGACAGATCTACATTATTACCATAACAATAGTTTCTTGTATATAAAAAAGCTTCCAGCATTTCAACCCTAAGAGATGTTTTTGTAACATGATATGCTAATAAAATAGTACCGGTATCACACTCAATATTACTTGCAAATGGTGAAACACATAAAAACTTCCATGTTCGTTCAAGCGCATTGTGTGTATTTAAGTTTAAATAACCAGTACCCTGACATTCATAATAATCAAATGACATTTTTAAAAATGCACTCACACAAGTATCAGGCTCAGGAAGAGGGGGAGCCAAACCCACCGTTGATGCAAAATATCCCATATTAGAAATAAGATTTTCTTCTTCCAATTCTGGCATAGTACTATTCGGTTGTGACAATTTTGATGAAAGCATCCTCAGAGGAATGCGTATTTTAACGCTGCCTGTCTCAATCGCTTCCTCTTCGGCAACAAAAGGTGTAAGGCTAATTGCTGCTGCTGCAACGGAAACCACCATTTCTGCCATACCGATAATTTTTCCTGCGATATTAAGCCCCTTATTAGCAGGTATTGCTGCTGCTACAATCGGAACGCTGCCAACAGCCACAGTACCTGCCACCACACCTGCCAACGCAGCACTGCCTGCACCGGCAACAGCAGCTCCCAGGGTGGCAACGGTACATCCTGCCTGCATAACAGCTGCGGTAATATTGACCCAGCGCTGGTGTAGTGCACCCAATCCCATTGTGCTGATATAATCTGTCCATTTAAAAACTTCTCCCAGCCACCGGGGGCTGTTGCCGGACGGATCAGTATTCATTATCGGATTATTACTACCAAAAGCGTAACCATCACCTACTGGATCTTCACTAAGGAAATAGCGCTGACCTGGATTATACGTTCGGTTGCCTGCACCTAAAAACTGCCACCCTGTAGCAGCATCTGTTCGTTCACCACCAAACCCCTGTAAAGTTTGTTGATATAAGGGACGTATTTTTAATTTTTTATGCCATACCATACCATAAGGACTATAAATATTGCGTTGCTGAAATTGATACTGATCAACGTTATTTTTTCTTAAAATACCAGACACATCACCTTTATAGCTATTTTCATAATATTCACTGATCATTCCATCTGTAGTTTTAGCTACACCAAGGTAACCGTTAATATGTGTATCCTGCTCCGGACTGGTCATTCTTTCATTTATGAGTGTGCCATCACAGTAAAAAAGATAACTGATACCATACCGGCTTTTTTCCATTATTTCCTGTCCACTGCCATCATAACTGTAATCACTCTGATTTCCTGTTAATGAAATAACCCGGGTAACCTGATTAAGTGTATTATAAGTTATATGATTATTTTGTGCGTCCACTGTCATGTTACCAACATTATCATAGGTAAAATTCTGTGTAACCGTTTGCTTTTTACTCCATCTGGTACTAATACTTTGCAGACGCAAAGGTACTGATTTATCAGTATATCTGTAATGGATTACTTTTCTAATTGTCTTTTGTCGTACAGTCTGTAGTGTTTCCAGAACACTTGCAAGTCGGTTGAGTGGTGTAAATGTATAATTTTGGCGGGTAATAACTGGTGCCTGTATTAGTTGTGATCCGGCAATCAATGTATCATGTGGGCATAAAGGTAAGCCAAATGAACCCTCGCACTGCATACTGACCAGGTTATTCATCACATCATAGTGATAATGCTGAATACCTGTTTGTTTCTCTTCTGCTTTTTGACTTAGCATGATGATGTTATTATTAATATCATAAGTCATTTGCCATTGTGATATCAGCTGTTTTCTAAGGGTATCTGTTATCTTATCTTTGTGTCCCCATAAATCATAGTAAAATATGCGCTGCATACCACTTCCATAATTGATCTGTTTTATGCGGGAAAAATCATCATAAGCAAACGAAGACAGTATTTCAGTATGGTTATTTTGATAGGGATAATAAGTAATACGGGCAACACGTCCCAACTGATCATACTGAATACGTGTGCTGCTACCGGAAATATCTGTAGAACTGACAATTCGCCGGTTATTATCATATTGCCACTGTAACTTATAATCATGATAATTGTTGTTTCCATTAAAGATTAACTGTTTAGTTAGTCCATCATCACTATAAAAATAAGTTTTTATACCTGTTATATCAGTTTTTTTCTGTATTCTGAGAGTAATTGCATCATAATTAATATACGATTGTTGCTTATTGTCTATTGACTGACTAATAGGAAGATTTAACTGATTATATTGCCAGCAAAAAATATGTTGGTTTGGTGTGGTAATAGTAGCAATCTGCCCATCGTCTGTATAAGTATAAACAGTATGCTTTCCGTCTTCTCCTGCATGCCAGATCAGCTGCCCTGCCCGGTTATAACCAG
>JAPORK010000250.1 GCA_026710285.1 Endozoicomonadaceae bacterium
CTATAAACACTGGTTTAGACTTCAGAAACAGACACAAAGATCTAACATGACCGAACAGTATTGCTAACAATGTGAGGGGTTGCTTAGCTTATAAACTGGGTGAATCAGTGGCTATTTGCGAGCAAACCGGCAACCCTGCCGAAAGTAAAGGACCGGTTGAAAGAAAAGTTGTACGTATTATTACTCCGGGCACCATCAGCGATGAAGCACTGCTGGAAGAAAAAACCAACAACTGGCTTGCTGCCATTGACATCAGGAAACAAAGCCACTACGGACTGGCTGTGCTTGACATCACCAGCGGTGAGTTTCATGTTACAGAAATCAATAACATACAAACCCTCTTGAGTGAACTGCAACGACTCAGTCCGGCAGAGTTATTATTAAATGAAAATTATACTTATCCTGCTGAAGTCACCCAGCGGCAGGGTACTCATTTTCAGGCACCCTGGCATTTTGATTATGACAATGCTTATGATATTTTACTGAAACAGTTTCAGACTCAGAGCCTTGAAGGATTTGGTTGTGGTCATCTGTCAACCGGCATCAGTGCAGCCGGCTGTTTATTGCAGTATGCTAAAGAAACCCAGAGGACGCCCTTACCCCATATACACACACTACACCCGGTACAGTGGGAAAATTTTGTTCTGCTGGATGCTGCCACACAAAGAAACCTGGAACTGGTGATTAACCTGCGTGGCGAGAAAAAAAATACCCTCCTGTCTGTGCTGGATACCAATACAACAGCCATGGGAAGCCGGTTACTGCATCGCTGGATCACTCAGCCACTGCGTGATATAGCTACTATTGAATTACGCCAGCAAAGCATTGGCAACTTATTGCATAACTATCAGTTCGAACCGGTCAGAGAAGTCTTAAAGGGTATTGGTGATATTGAACGTATTCTTAGTCGCATTGCTTTACGCTCTGCCCGACCGCGCGATCTTGCCCGTCTGGGTCATTCACTGGCAAAACTTCCGGAATTACAGGCTTCACTGCGTTCACTCGCCTGTGAAAAACTGATCAGGCTGGCACTTGATGTGGGTGAACACCCTGAACTTGTTGATATCCTGCAGCGTGCGATTTGTGAAAATCCACCTGCACTGATCCGTGACGGTGGCGTTATCCGGGAAGGTTATAACACTGAACTGGATGAACTGCGTTCAATCAGTCTTAATGCCGGTGAATATCTGCTGCAGATAGAGCAGCGTGAAAAACAACGCACCGGACTGACCACTCTGAAAGTGGGTTACAACCGGGTGCATGGTTACTATATAGAGATCAGCCGTCGTGAAGCTGAGCAGGCACCTTCTGACTATATTCGCCGACAAACGCTTAAAAATACCGAACGCTTCATTATACCAGAGCTGAAAATCTTTGAAGATAAAGCACTTTCGGCTAAGAGTCGCTCCCTGACAAGAGAAAAATATCTATATGAAAATCTGTTAGATAAACTGGCGCAACAGCTGGCATCTCTGCAACTTACATCCAGCTCTCTGGCAGAACTGGATGTACTGGCTACCCTGGCAGAACGTGCTGATAAATTAAACTTCGACTGCCCTGTATTAAAAAACAAGAAAGGCATCCACATTACTGATGGTCGTCATCCTGTGGTAGAGCAGATGTTAAAAGAACCTTTTATTACCAACAGTACAACCCTGGATGCTAATCGACAAATGTTAATTATCACCGGACCGAATATGGGAGGCAAATCCACCTATATACGGCAGTGTGCAATTATTACGTTATTAGCACATACCGGCAGTTATGTACCGGCAACTAAAGCGACTATTGGTGTAACTGACCGCATCTTCACCCGTATCGGTTCATCGGATGATCTGGCCGGGGGACGCTCAACTTTTATGGTAGAAATGACAGAAACTGCCAATATTCTCAATAACGCAACTCAAAATTCACTCATTTTAATGGACGAAATTGGTCGCGGAACCAGTACCTTTGATGGTCTGTCGCTGACCTGGTCCACGGTCCATTACCTGACTCAGCAGATCGGTGCACTGACGCTGTTTGCCACCCATTACTTTGAGCTGACCCATCTGCTGGATGAAATTAATACACTGGTCAATGTTCATTTAACTGCAACGGAACATGGCGATAAAATTGTTTTTCTCCACCATGTGCAGGAAGGACCTGCAGTCAGAGCTATGGGTTACAGGTTGCACAACTGGCAGGTGTGCCGCATTATGTTATTGATCAGGCACGCAGAAAGTTACTGGCGCTTGAGCAGGGACAGCTCCACACACCGGTATCGAAGCAACACAGACGGCATAAAATTAATCCTGCATCACAACCGGATCTGTTTGCTGTGCCTGCTCCTCACCCGGTAGTAACACGTCTGGAAGCAATTATACCGGATGATCTTTCACCTAAAGAAGCACAGGCATTGTTGTATCAGTTAAAGGATTTGCTGTGACATAAAGGGCAGCAGATAGCAGGGAGTAAAGATAGTAAAGTTATAAAATTTATAGCATAAAACTTTGGATAGGGAATATGCACAAAATAGCTTAGAAACCATCTGAAAATTTCAAAGACAGGAAAATCTGGAGGAAAGCGCTTTGTCCTGTCCTGTTTTTCCTGCTTTTAACCCACTTGCACAGTCCTTAAAAAGGTTTATGCCCTCATATTTTCTTGATTCTGAGGATTTTCAGATGGTTTCTGAGTATTAACCGAATTATCATAAAAAGTCGACCATGTCATGTTGACATGGTCAATAAATAAAGAAAAAAACACAAAAACTT
>JAPORK010000148.1 GCA_026710285.1 Endozoicomonadaceae bacterium
GAGTTAATTGAGCGGATTCATGCAGTTCAGGCAGATAAGACCAGTTTTATAATCTTTAATCCTGCTGCATTTACCCATACGAGCATTGCATTAAGAGATGCTTTGCTCTGCGTTGCTATACCTTTTATTGAAGTGCATTTATCAAATATTTATGGTCGGGAAAGCTTCAGGCAGCACTCTTTTTTTTCTGATATTGCTGTCGGTGTTATTTGTGGTTTTGGAGCACACGGCTATGAATTAGCATTTACAGCAGCAGTTAACTATTTAAAAAATAATCAAAATGATTGATTTTGAAAGTGTTTGATAAAAATATAAAATAGCAATACAACAGCTAATGAATGACAGTTTAATTCAGATTCTTGCAAAAAAACCTGAATTTTAAGTGATTAAAAACTGAAAAATACTGAATAAATAATTTTATTGTAATGATATTTGAGAATTTTGTATGGACATACGCAAAGTAAAAAAATTAATTGACCTGTTACAGACCTCCTGTATTGATGAGCTGGAAATCAAGGAAGGAGAAGAGTCTATCCGCATTAGCAGATATTCTAACGCAGCGCCCGCTCCCCAGCAGGTACATTATGCCGCACCTCCGTCGGGTGCAGCCCCTGTAATGCCTGCTGCACAAAATGCAATCCCTGTTGAGACAGGTACCCCGGAAGAAAGAGAGGAAATTTTTGGTCATCAGGTTTGTTCGCCTATGGTTGGCACATTTTACAGTTCACCTTCACCCACAGCTCCGGTATTTTGTGAAGTAGGACAACACGTTAATGAAGGTGATGTTTTATGTATTGTTGAAGCCATGAAAATGATGAATCAGATTAAAGCTGATAAAACCGGAGTAATTAAAAGCATTTTAGTTGAAAATGGTCAGCCTGTTGAGTTTGATCAACCATTATTTGTCATTGCTTAAACTGTTGAAATCAGAAGCAGGTTGAATACATACTGGTGTCTGTTTTATGTTAGAAAAAGTATTAATTGCAAACCGTGGTGAAATTGCACTGCGTATTTTAAGGGCTTGCAAAGAGCTTGGTATTAAAACCGTTGCAGCTCACTCTAAGGCTGATAAAGACTTAATGCATGTTCGTCTGGCTGATGAATCAGTATGTATTGGTCCTAATAGCCCGACAGATAGTTATTTGAATATACCGGCATTAATTTGCACGGCAGAGGTAACTTATGCAACCGCTATTCATCCGGGATATGGTTTTTTATCTGAAAATGCAGCTTTTGCAGAACAGGTAGAAAAGAGCGGGTTTATCTTTATTGGTCCAAAACCTGATGTTATCAGCATGATGGGAGATAAAGTACAGGCTATTAAAGCCATGAAAAAAGTCAACGTCCCCACTGTACCGGGTTCAAATGGCTTGCTTTCAGATGATGTCAAAGAAAATCTCGATCTCGCTGCAAATATTGGTTATCCGGTAATTATCAAAGCCTCTGGTGGTGGGGGTGGTCGTGGTATGCGCATTGTATATGATGCGAGCGAACTTGCCGGCGCCATTGAATTAACAAAAGCAGAAGCAAAAGCTGCCTTTAATAACAGTGGTGTTTATCTGGAAAAATTTCTTCAACATCCAAGACATGTAGAAATTCAGATACTTGCAGATAACTACGGCAATGCAACGCACATAGGAACTCGTGACTGCTCTTTGCAGCGACGCCACCAAAAAGTTATTGAAGAGGCGCCGGCACCTGGAATTTCACAACAGAAACTGCAGGCAATTGCTGATGTTTGTGTAAAAGCTTGTCTTGATATTGGTTATGTAGGTGCGGGTACATTTGAATTTCTGTATGAAGAAGGTGAGTTTTATTTCATTGAAATGAATACACGCGTTCAGGTGGAACACCCTGTTTCTGAAGAAATTTCCGGTGTAGATATTGTTAAAGAACAACTGCGTGTTGCCGCAAACTTACCGCTTAGTATTACAGAACAGAAAAATATAACTTTTACCGGACACTCATTTGAGTGTCGTATTAATGCTGAAAATTCACAAACCTTTATGCCGTCACCTGGAACAATTACTTATTTGCATATCCCTGGTGGTAACGGTGTTCGTGTTGATTCACATATTTATCAGGGCTACAAAGTTCCGTCTCACTATGACGCACTGATTGCCAAGCTCATTACCTGGGGACCAAACCGTGCAGTGGCTATGGCCCGAATGCGTAATGCCCTTGATGAATTTATCATTGAAGGCATTGATACTACTATTCCACTGCTAAAAGAGTTGATGGATGATCCTAATTTTGCTGAAGGTGGGGTTAATATCCATTATCTTGAACACAAGCTATCTGGCTATGGCTGATAAAACAGATAATAGCCTCGCTCAACAAAAACTTGACGTAGCAGCAGGTGACCTATTGTCATGATGGTGGAAGGTCCAGCGGAGTCTGTTGTCGTAAACCGGCTCCAAACCACCTTAAGCGACGTATGTTAAGAGTATAGGTCGTGAGCGTAAGGAAAAGTTAACTCATGAAGTTGGCAGCTGTGATATAAAGAAGCGAGTAAAACCGAACCTGTGTTGATGCGCCGTAAGGGCAGGTGATATCAAAACCGGAGGTGTCCTGTACTTTCGGGATAAGTCTGCAAGTAAACTCCGAATGCTGTACAGATGGTGTCCGGCATATAGCGCTGTCTCTTAGTCACATTTTTCAGGTTCAGTCTTTTACTCTGACATGTTTGTTTCTTGCTGAATATACCAGCCTTTGCCGGACGCACCGTGGGCTGAG
>JAPORK010000174.1 GCA_026710285.1 Endozoicomonadaceae bacterium
CTACGTAATTTGTTATTAATAACGAATAGATTAATTTTTACCGGCTGACCATCACTGTTGTGACTGATTACAGTAAGATAATTTTCATGCCAGATTAAAATTATTTTATGACCCTGATCATCGCTAACAGAAGTCAGTTGATGTGTTCCTGCCTGATAAGAAAAATTAACTCCCCTGCCATTTTGCTGTTCCAGTCTTATTTCGTAGCCCTGATGGTTAAGTATTTCCCTCAATCCATTGGCATAAGTAATGCGAAAATGATTTTTTTTATTGCCATCTATCTGTAAATCATGCAGTTTATGGTAGCGGGACCACCAGTGACCATCAAACCGTTGCCGTAAATTAAAAATCTGTCCCTGAGAAGTGAACAACTGATTGTTTTGTGGGTTAAAATGCGTCAGATTCCAGTTCCAGCCTTGTCCCAGATTATCCGGATTGCCTCTGCTGTTACTGCTATAATTGATCTCCAGCTTAATATTTGGTCCATGCCCTGTATTGCTGATCAGGCTGCCTGCTCTTATATGGGCAAAAAACAGACCGGTGCGTGGATCTACCTGGGTAGTCCATATTTTATGAAAATTAAAAGCGTTGGACCATAAAGCAGAATCAGCGTCCCCGCTATTTAATTTTTTCTTAGCATAAGCATTAATTCTCTGTAAAGTAGAGTTATAATCTTCCTTCTGTTTACTATTTTTGCGTTGAGTTTGTATTACTGCACTATGGATTTTATCTGCAGATGGCGCTGAAGAAACCAGCAGATAGAATTGTACAGGTAAAGAAAATAGGATAAATAATATCCCTGTACGTATGTAGAGATGAGAGAATGTTAACATAGCTATTTTACTATCAGAATGATTATATGTAGGTTAGAATAACAAGGAAATTTTTCTTTATTCAAAAAATGTATTCATGCTCTAAATACCTGGTCATTTTTTCTGTTAGAGCAGATTATTTTTCAGAACTGTACAGAAGCATGTAAAAAGCAGCCTTTATATTTTGTACCTGTAGACCGCTGATCATCTAATCTGATAATTATTAATGCAATTTGTGAAGTGTCAATAAATGTTATATTAGCTTAATTCAGGCTAAGAATATATGCAGTTTGTTATTATCTGAAATCGTTACAAAACACATTGGAATCCCGAGTTTATTTTAATATTAGCAGGGTTCAACAAGTTACCAGGCACGCCGTAAAGTCTTGCCCTTTAGGACCTGTCTTTCATACACAAATATTTTGAATAAAAATCAGGAGGATTTTAATAGACAAGTCTTTGAATTTATTGTTTTATATAGAGTTCAAAATAAAAAATGAATTCGGCTAAGGGATTATGTTTTCAGCTAATACACAACAATGGTAATTTAAAACTTTTGCATATGCAAATTTAGGTGATAGCTGTAGAACAGACCGGTTGATAAAAATTGTTGATTCTCTTGCTAATAATACAGGAAAATCTTTGGTGCAATTATTAAAATCTCCGGGAGATATTGAAGCCGCTTATCGCTTTACCCGTAATCCAGCCATTAAAGCTCAGATGATAGCTGAAGCAGGATTTAAAGCAACTGCAGAAAAAGCAAAAGCTTGTACAAAGAAAGGTTCAGATTACAAAAAAAGGTGGACATAAATATTTTAAGTCCAACTGCATGGAAGCTTTTATGGTGTAAACAAAAAATCAAAGCCACCTGAGAATATACACAGCTTGTATTGGGCATATATAAACCTGGGAAAACTTACAGGTTGGCATGATTCAAAACGTAATGGTCGTGTAAGTTGGAAAAGGCTGTGGGAAGAATGGTTTATACTGCAAGCTCCTTGAAGGTTATTATTTGAATCAGGCTGTCGGCTTATAAAAAATGTGACTAAGAGACAGCCTTTAGGGAGGAGAGGATGTCAAGTTTATTGTTTGAGGTTTTTCAAATTAAACTCAGCATACTGAAGTGTAACGGGTATATGATATTTTTTAATCCTGTTTAGTTAGTTCTATTGTGTAGTGACCACTAAGATATTTTATCCTAGCTCCACCTGATAAAGATTTTCCATCATCACTTATTTTTAGTGTTACTATATTGCTGGGAGAATGATCACTACCAAATAATGAGAATGATAGCGTTTGGTTTTTACTGCTGATGGTAATTGGAGCAGTAAAACTATCAATTTCAGGGGTGCCTGATTCGCAAGGTATTGGTTGCTTATATTCATGTCTATGTCCATGTTTTCGAGTTTTTGATATTTTTTTAGCAACCCAGTAAAATACGCCATTTTTAATTGAGCTATTTGCTAATGAGTAGGTTATATTACAACCATCCATCACATCAAAACCAGTATAAGCTGTGTATGTTCCGGTCCATTTTCCATCAAGATCAAATTGTTTTGCATAAGCGACATAATTTATGTAAAGACTAAAAAAAACGGTAGTTATTACTAGTTTTTTCATAATGAAAATACCTTTTTTATTTCAATTATTGGATTAACCTGCTTTTTCAATATGAAATCAGGGTTTATTTTTCATTTTTATTTTGTCTAGTTATTTTTGATACATTCATGATCTATGAATATATACTCATTTATAGGAAGCTGGATTTTATTTTTATATAAATCTTAATAACTAGGGTTTTTTTAAAGAAAATCCAACATGCTAAAGTGTAACGGGTATATGATATTTTTTAATCTTGTTTAGTCAGTTCTATTGTGTAGTGACCACTAAGATATTTTATCCTAGCTCCACCTGATAAAG
>JAPORK010000317.1 GCA_026710285.1 Endozoicomonadaceae bacterium
TCTCCAGCACATTTATACTATTTAATGCTGCTAATTACCTGTTCTCTTCGGTACAATGTATACGTTCAGGAGCGAATATTGCCGATGAAGTAGTAAACGTTGGTAGTGAAATATCAAACGCTGCATCCATAGGGGAAAGTACTGCTGAAAGTATTACTGAAGAAAATATTGAAATGCAAAACCTTTTCTCCCCGCCTAAGCCATTAACCCACTTAGGAACCTTTCTTTTACGCTTCACACCACGACTATTTACGACAGGTGAAGAAGATCTAATTCATGTTTATAGTCCTGAAGATTTTCACTTATTGCAAGAACATGGCTTTATTTATGGTAATAAGACCAATATAATATTCACTGCTGCTTTGCTTAAGCAAAAACCTTTAAGTGTAGCAAAACTAGAAACAGTTGTGCGTGCTAATGAGATCCTTGAAAGCAACAAATACAGACAGGCTTTTAGAAGTTTAATGGATGGTTTAGATTTATCTGCAAATACTGTCATAAACAGCAACATGGATATAGACAATTTATTTCCTGAAGAAAAAACCATCGCTATTGTTTTAACCCGAAAAAAAACTGTTCTTTTAGAAAAGCGTAATGATTTGACGTTTAAATTGTCAATGTTTAGCAGCAATACTTCATCTGACATATACATGTCTCATGATGAAGCGAATAAATTGTTTTTTGGTGAAGGCACTCTGTTTTCAATCTATGAATATTATCATATTCAGTAAATGCCAGCGACCATAACTCTGTGATCGAGAGAGAATTTAGAAGCCTTGACAGTGAGTACTTTATCCTAAATATTTCTCCCGGCATGAATAATTGGAAAACAGAGCTGCGATTACAAGGGGAGATCCAAGGGTAACCGTTATGCAAGATAGCAAATTTATATTATACTTCCCTGCTCCGGAGTACTATCAGCTAATTGACTCCCTGAACGTTGTCGAGTTGTCTTCACTTTTTAGACTTGTCGAACTCTGCAGGAACCATCTTAACCAGGTTGGCAGGTTTCAGCGCACCACCAGATCAGGGTTAAATTGCGATTAATCCCGTGTTTTTTTTAAGTACATATAACCATAAAAATGGGAGGGATACAGCATTGAATCGGGTATCATGTATTTAATGTCATTAGTTAAAATATTCTTAATGCCTATAGTTGCATCAGGATAAAACATGTAGATATTCCATTGATGAAGACCATTAGTTAATAATGCACTCTTTTGAATTGTAGTTATATGATTATAGCCAATGATCACTGCATACCTATTCACCGCTGAAATTACTCTACTGATTCTTGACATATTATAAGTTTTCATGTTGAAGTCACTGTAATTATACTTTACCGGATTCAATATAGTCATTAAAGAAGAAAAATAAGGATCTTTTATTGAGAAGTTTACAACCCTGTCTGCACATTGACTTCTGACAGACAAAAAATTTTCCAGTTCTTCAACCTTAAGATTTATCTTTGTAATATGATATGCTACCAAGATAGTACCAGTATCACATGCAATATTTTCTGAAAATGGTGAAACACATAACAGATGCCATGTTAGTTCAAGACTATCTGCACTGTCTAAGTTTAAATAACCGACACCCTTATAGGTATAATAACTGAATGATATTTTTAAGAAATCACTTAATGAGCAATCAGGCTCAGGCAGAGGAGGAAAAATATGTAATGATAATACAAGTGACACCATGTCAGAATGAATGCTTTTTTCATCCAGATCAGACAAAGAGCTATCTTGTGTCGTTGATTTTTCTGAAAGCATCCTCATAGGAATGCGCACTTTATTAGTACCTGCCTCAATAGATTCCTCTTCGGCAAAAAAAGGTGTAAGGCTAATTGCTACAGCTGCAACAGAGACAACCATTTCTGCTATACCGATAATTTTTCCTGCGATATTAAGCCCTTTATTAGCAGGCATTACTGCTGCCACAACGGGGATACTGCCGACAGCAGCAGTACCTGCCACAACGCCTGCCAGAGCAACACTACCTGCACCGGCGACAGCAGCTCCTAGGGAGGCAATAGTACATCCTGCCTGCATAACTGCTGTGGTAATACTGGCCCAGCGCTGATGTATTGCACCTAATCCGATTGTGCTAATATAGCCTGCCCATTTAAAAATTTCTCCCAGCCACTGCGGGCTGTTTCCGGAAGGATCTGTGTTCATAACAGGATTATTGCTGCCAAAAGCATAACCATCACCTGTTGGATCTTCACTAAGGAAATAGCGCCCGTTTGGATTATACGTCCGGTTACCATTACCTAAAAAATACCAACCCGTAACAGGGTCTATTCGTTCACCATTAAAGCCCTGTAAAGTTTGTTGATACAGAGGACGTGTACTCAATGCTTTATGCCATTCCATGCCATAAGGACTATAAATATTACACTGCTGAAGTTGATACTGATCGTTGTCGTTTTTTCTGCAAATACCAGATACATCACCTTTATAGTTTTTTTCATAATATTCACTGACTATTCCATCTGTAGTTTTGGCTACACCAAGGTAACCAATAATGTGTGTATCCTGGCATAGATTGGTAATTTTTTCATTAACAAGTATACTGTCGCGGTAAAAAAAATAACTGATATCATGCAAACTTTTTTCCATCACTTCCTGCCCATCACCATCATAACTATAATCACTCTGTTTTCCTGTTGATGAAATGACCCGGATAACTTTGTTTAGTGTATTATAAGTGATATGATTATTTT
>JAPORK010000131.1 GCA_026710285.1 Endozoicomonadaceae bacterium
TTTTTGTAAGGTGAGTGACCATATTTGATCGTGTTTATTGTGTCTGTTAAGGATAAAAACAACCACACCAAAAAAACCGGCAGAAGCTTATTCAGCCACTCAACCGGTTATTCAGAGCAGAGAAGACCTGATAATTTTTATCAGGCCATCGCACAATAAATATATTAACGACATTAAATAAATTTAACGTCGCTGTTATGAATTACCCTGAACCAGCAGTGATGCATTTCCGCCAATGGCTGTTGTATTAATGCTTCTGTGTTTTTCTAAAATAAAGCGGTTCAGATAGCCAGGACCTCCTGCTTTAGGTCCGGTACCGGAAAGTCCCATTCCTCCAAACGGTTGCACCCCGACAACAGCACCAATCTGGTTACGATTGATGTAAATATTTCCGGCATTAATGCGTTTGGCAATATACTCTGTCGTGGACTCATTACGAGAGTGAATGCCAGCTGGTAAACCAAAGCCGGTACTGTTTATCTCGTCAATCACTTCATCCAGTTTACCGGCTTCAAAGGTGATCACATGCAAAATCGGACCAAAATTCTCTTTTTCCAGCTGAGAAATATGATCAAGCTTAAAGGCAACAGGTGCAATAAAATAACCATTATTGCAATCATCAGATAATTTTGAACGGGCTATTAAGGTAGCTTCCTGCTCCATTTTATCAATGTGTTCCTGCAATTTCGATGCTGATTTTTCATCAATAATAGGTCCTACATCAGTAGAGTTTTTAAAAGGCAGACCCACAACCAGCTCTTCCATAACACCTTTTAGTAGTTCTGTAACCCGTTCTGCAATGTCTTGCTGAACGTACATGACCCGAAGTGCAGAGCAGCGTTGTCCGGCACTGGTAAATGTTGATCGGATTACATCTGTAACCACTTGCTCCGGCAGTGCTGTTGAATCAACGATCATGGTGTTTTGACCACCTGTTTCTGCAATTAAAGGTACGATTGGTCCATGACGGGCAGCAAGCTGTCGGTTAATAAGCCAGGCTGTTTCTGTCGAACCTGTAAAAGCAACACCGCATACCCGGTTATCCGGCAGAAGTTGTTTTCCCAGTACAGAGCCGTACCCTGTGAGTAACTGTAAGACATTACCAGGGATGCCCGCTTCCCAGGCCAGTTCTACTGTTTTTGCTGCAATGAGCATGGTTTGTTCAGCCGGTTTTGCCAGTACGGTATTGCCGGTTATCAGCGCTGCTGCTACCTGACCAAGAAAAATAGCCAGTGGAAAATTCCACGGGCTGATACATAAAAAGACGCCCCGCCCCTGTACAGATAGCTTATTATTTTCACCGGTAGGACCTGGCATAGTTAAAGACTCAAACAGGTTATCCGCTTCCCTGGCATAATAGCGGCAAAAATCAACAGCTTCACGTATCTCATCAATGCTGTCCTGTACGGTTTTTCCTGCTTCACGATGACAAAGCGCAATCAGCTCATCTCTGTTTTCCTCCAACAGATCTGCTAATTTATTCAGTGCTGCCATGCGATGTTCTATCGGTGCTGTGCACCACCCGGGAAAAGCTTCTGTAGCTATAGTGAGTGCCTGTTCTGTCTGCTGTGAGTCTGCATGAAAAATATCACCGACATGATCGTTTGTATTGGCAGGACTGACTACCTTGTGCAGTTCTCCTTCAACTAACTTTTCTCCGTTAATCATGGGACCAAAGGTCCAGGTATTGTGCATATATTTATCCACACCTTTCTGCAGCTGTTGCCACTGCGGCTCAATGGTAATATTAACACCGGAAGAATTTTTGCGATCCGGAAAAATATCAGCGGGCAGAGGGATATGCGTATTTTTAAAGAAGATTTGCTTTTGCAGTGTTTGTATTGGATGCTCTGCAAGCGTTTCCACAGGCATTTTAGCGTCTGCCAGGCGATGAACAAAAGAGCTGTTAGCGCCATTTTCCAATAAACGTCTGACCAAATAAGGAAGCAAATCTTTATGATAACCTACGGGAGCATAAATGCGCACTGCTGTTTTCTCTTCTTCAAGTATGTGTGCATACAGCGCATCACCCATACCGTGCAGACGTTGCAATTCAAAATGACTTTTGTCATTTGCCATTTCCAGGATGCTGGCAATTGTGTGCGGATTATGTGATGCAAACTGTGGAAAGAGATAAGCATTAGTTGTTTCATCTAAGAGAAATCGTACACAGGTAAGATAAGCAAGATCCGTGGATTCTTTGCGGGTAAACACAGCATATTCTGCTTCACCTAATTCCTGAGAGTGCTTTATTTCTCTGTCCCAGTAAGCGCCTTTGACTAAACGAACCGGAATTTTATCTTGTTGATCTTCTGCCAGTTTGCGCAGCCAGACCAGTGCCGGCAGAGCACGTTTTCCATAAGCCTGAATGACCACTCCAAACTGTCCCCATCCTTTACAGTCCTGGTGAATAAAAGTTTTTTCAAATAGTTTTAGGGAGAGTTCCATCCGTTCAGTTTCTTCAGCATCAATGGTGACACCCACACCATGTTTTCTACCCAGCCGGATCAGGTCAAGAAGCGTCTGATATAGCTCCGTCATAACTCTGTGGCTTTGTGCTGTTTCGTAGCGTGGGTGGAGTGCCGAAAGCTTAACTGAAATCGTGGCAGGCTGATCAGCATATTTTTGGTTGTGTAATCCAATAGCTTCTATTGCACTGCTGTAAGCCGTTTTATACATGTGTGCATCAGTGGC
>JAPORK010000571.1:0-2442 GCA_026710285.1 Endozoicomonadaceae bacterium
CAGGAAGATAGCAGACCATAGCGTTGGTTAAGGGATAATTAGCCTCGAAATTGCCTATTATTGAAGCAGCTGACCTTCTGGATTCTAAGGGAAAGTAGTAGTTAGGAGCCCCGTTAATTGTAGTAAAAAACCTCTTCAGTTACATTTTCCTCTGTCTATATAGAATGTATTAAAATTATTACTGTTCAAAGAAAAGCACCAGTTTCGATGTTGCTGATCGAAACACTGTAGCTGATATTGTTGGTTACTCATCGGGTCTTTACCACTGTATATACAGTTTCTTCCACCTAAAAGCCATTTGTTATGCAGAAAGATATGACCTTGTGCAATAACCATATGATCAAACATGGCTACACGATGAGTGTGCAGGTACGTATTGTGTATTTTTATTGTTAAAACTCCTGTTAAAGCAAAATTCAGGGTTTTGGGATTATAATTATTGATGATATTTCCGTCAGTCCATAATTTAAATTTTTGTGCTACCTCCTCAGAGCTTTTTCTCCCTGCTTCTATTATTATTGAATCTTTACCGTTTTTGATGCGTTTAAATGTCTGATTTGCAGTAATACTATATTCAATTGGTGTAAACATCACAGACTGTACCTTATGGGTCCAAAAGTTTGCTCCTGATTCTATATATAAAATATTATTACGTACAGACGATTTTACACAGCAGGATATCGCCAGGATATTTATAAATATCATCATGAAAGAAAAAAATATCAGTTTATTTTTGTACATATCTGCTCCTGTGAAAATTAAATTTTTTTAATAAGGAATTAAAAAAAGATCTTTTATTTAGAAATTATCATCAGGTTAATGATGAAAATATTTTATAAAACATTGAATAAGAGTTGTCAGAGGTTCATCTATACCATTTAGCAGTCACAGCAAAGATTAAAAATGTATCCGGGCACAGGCTGTTAAGAGCTTAGTGTATAGAGGAAAGAGTATTGTTTGTTTGCATTCTTTAAACCTATTCAATGTGACGCCCTGTACACATTGAATTCTGATCAAACTCTATATCAGAAACTTTCATTCATCTTACAATAGCGTGGATAAATTTTGATGGTTTGCGAATTGTAAAAATTTAAACGTTGGTTTACAGTGCCTTTTGTTTGCATACATTTAATGGATAAATCCATTTTGAAGCAATAGCTTTGATAAAGTGCCCGGGCTGTTGATATTTAGAGTTTTGCAAAAAAACAGATGTTGACTTTATCATCTGACACTTCACTTTTTTTACATTTGTAAACAGAACAGCATCGCTCAAAGAGCCAAATAAATTATAGATTACATCAAAGAGACAGATCAAGGAAAAATGTCTGTTTCTTCCCCGGGCAATATTTCTGGTGTGATAATTGCAGCAATTCATGCATCACCAAACTTCATTTAGTCAGACTCTATTAATGGATTAAAAAAATCATAACTGTTAATGTCGACATCAACATCAATACCAACATCAACATCAATACCAACATCAGTATCAGTATCAGTATCAGTATCAGTATCAGTATCAGTGCCAGCGTTCGTATAAACAGATTGTAATTCATCAAAATAATTTGTTTGAACTTCAAGCAATTCATTCCAGCTAATCAGATTTTTCTTTTGGTTGCGATTAAAAGGTGGATAAAATATCGATATGATATTTTCAGATTTAATATCTTTATGGACCTTTAAATGAGCATTTATAGAATGTGGTATACTGTGCTGATTTGTGGGAACCTGATAGCTACAGTGCACATAAGGACAACGGCTATACTCCCGGCGTTTTTCCTCATATACCTTCATATTAGCAATAGCAGGATATGATTTGACTGATAATTTATCAGGTGTTATGCCAGGTATACTACAATAAGCGTTTTCTTGTGATGGAAAACACGCTTCTATCTGTAAATCTTTGCTTTGTTTGTATTCTTTATCTGTAAGATGAACAAAGTGTTGATAAATGTGTCTGTCCTTAAACCTCTTAAAAAGAGTCGGGATATGCTCTTTAGTTATCGTTGCAAATATTTTGTCAGACTCTGTGTTTACAATAGTGATATGTTTTCTCTTTTGACCAGCTTTTAAAGTACAGCTGGTAACATCTTCTATTTTTGCAATTGAAAGTGTGTTTCTTCCTGTTTGTGATGACATCGATGGTATCATGATATTCTCCTCATATTAAATGTATTTCTTGACAAATTTTTATATTTTCATAGTTTGGTACCAGACTTTTCAGTTTGATGGATTTACCTGTTTTGCCAGGCAAACATTATTCACCGCCCTTTTGTTGTTTTGAGAGTTCATTACAAAATTCGTTGCTTAAATGGTAAACATTGATGTTATTTTGGCTTACACAAGGGATGGCTTTATCTTGTAGTAGTGATTGATTTGTTTTCCGGGAAGGTTGTTGGCTGGAGTATGAGTTCTCGCATGAAAGCAGCATTAGTTTGTGATGCT
>JAPORK010000571.1:2504-2689 GCA_026710285.1 Endozoicomonadaceae bacterium
TGAAAGTAAGAGTTAAAGACAAACACGCAAAACTGCTTAAGAAAATGGCAGGTGCGGTTAATTTTGTCTGGAACTACATAAATGAACTTTCCTCTCGCTCAATCAGAGAGCGCGGAGAATTTTTATCTGTCTACGATATACACAAATATACCACTGGAGCAAACAAAGAGCTGGGTTTGCATAGT
>JAPORK010000251.1 GCA_026710285.1 Endozoicomonadaceae bacterium
ATATTGTATAGTCACAGGTCCTTCCAGGTATCCATTTGAAAAGTGACCTTTGTAAGATGCGCCTGTGCCTAATTCCTGTAAATGACCATTTCCATCAGGCAAACCATTCCTATTGTTTAATGGTCCACGGTATAAGTCGCCATTGTTAAGTATTGCCAGGGGATTATTTAGTATATATAGTTTATCGAATAAATTAGCTGAGCTTCTGACCGGTAAAAAAAGGATAAAAAATAATAATAAACAACAAAGGATTTGTTGGAGATAAAAATATAAAAGCAATGAACAGGACACAAGTTGATTTTTTTTATTTTCAATTTTATCCGCCATTAATTAGTTAATTTTATACTTTTTATAAGTAAAGAAAATAGCCTTAAAGCATGTAGAGCTAATTCAATTTATTTTCAGGCAAACAAGTATAGTCAGGAAAAATTTTATTGGACAACTATTCAGTATAAAAATATTAAAATAAAAACTGATGGCAAAGATTAACAATTTTATTGTGGCTGAAAATATCCGGTAGCTTTTTCACCTGACGATAAACTAGCCACTGTGAACTACAGATGGTAATATTTTTAATAAGAAAGCCATAGCTTTCTGCTAACTTAAGTTTACAACGTCTTTATATACGGTAAAAGAAGTATAAATTACACACTGATTTTTATTGTTTAATTTCTATCATTACTTCATTACGCCGCATGAAAGGGAGTGTCCAGGGAGGATTGTAAAAAGCATACTTTGGTGAACCTGTTACAGCGAGTTTATGTGTATTAATATAATACTTCAATCTCTTTTCATGCTTTTTAATGTTCGCATCAGAGTTTAATCCGGAAAACCGAATAACAACAAATTTTTGTGACGGAATTTCTTTGAGTGTGACGCGTTTATCGTTAGGTTTAGGCAGGCTCTCCATCGTATATTTCGATGGCATAACAAAACTAATTGTCCACGAATGACCGGTGGATTGCTGTTGAACCGGTGCAGTCATTGGAATTTTTTGACTACTTTGTTGCTGTACTGGTGCTGTCATAGCAATATTTTTTTGTACTATATTGTTACCAAAGATGTAATCAGCAAGCAGACGAAAACCTTTGGATATTGCTTCTTTACGATTATCTGTGATTTGTGTTGCAGCAATAATCATTGGGCTGTAAAGTCTTACTTCTATATTTTTTTCAGCTGTAATAATCTTATATTTTGGTTTTTCAACAACGCTCATAACAGGTCCCGCTAAAACAGTACCTAAAAGAATAGCACCAATAACTGATACAACAATAATCCATTTTTTTCTCATGATCTCACCTCATTCGTTGGTAATTTGAGTGTTCTGACATTATTGTGGTCTTTAATGGTTTTTTTATTGAATGTAATATTTTTCTAATATTTGTTTATCGATAAATTCCAGCGTTTTTTCATGCGTGGCTTCCGGTTTAAGTGGCGGTGCAACACCCGCTTCACAGGCTTCTTTCCAGCGCAGTGCACACAGACACCAAGCATCACCTGCTTTTAATCCCGGGAAGTCGTATTCAGGTTGTGGTGTACTAAGATCATTACCCTTTGATTTTGTGAAGGTAAGGAATTCCTCGGTAACAATAGCACAAACTACATGTGTCCCTCTGTCTGCCGGACCGGTTCTGCAATATCCGTCTCTGAAAAAACCCGTTACAGGGTTTGTGCAGCAGGATTGAAGTTCTGTTCCTAATATGTTTTTTGCTTTTTTTTCTGCCATTACTTAAATCTCTGATAATTAACAATCATTCTGTCATTACAAATAATTTTGCAGTTCCTTTTTTACCTGTATCTCTGATGTTAGTGACACCCACCATACTTCCAATATTTTTTTAATGGGTCAGACAAGTTAACTAATTAACCAGATTTTCTGTTTTAAAATACTACACTTACGCTAATATTTTTTCTGATAAGTTATTGGTTTTATTAACAATAAACCGGTCAGACACATAGCTATTTTCAATGATTCAAACACTAATTTTAATAATGATTTAAAAGTAATAAGTTATAGCTTAAATCGAATCAACCAAAAAAGGAAGTAATCAAATGAATACAATAAAAATACTCTTTTTATTGCTTATTTTTTCACTGTATAGCTTGTGTAATAACCTATTTGCCCAAATCCAAAACTGTGGAAATAGCTGCCTCTTTGTTGTAAACGAAAGCCACTCCTGTATGGCTGGAACTACCTGTATTGGATATAAATCAACACTAAGCTGTTCTCCAGGACCTCCTGTACAAATTATGGAACTAAAAAACCTACCGGTGACAGTTTAAGTGCAGGAAAGTGTAAACTTATTCAATTACCATCAAATAATATGATAGTTAAATTTTTTGAAAAGAATAAATTATCTTCCATAAATTCATGTTCAGATTATTATTCGGAATCTCCGGTAAATGGAGGTACCTGTATTTTCATATCTCTATCGGGTAGAAGGAACCGCCCATTGGCAGTTCCAACCCCCACAGATCCCGGCGTGCGGATCGGAGAGTAGACCGTGGGAACCTCCCCCACAGCCCCTCGCAGAACCGTACGTGAACCTCTCGATTCATACGGCTCCCATCAGGCAAACACATCTGTCATTCCTGCACACCAATGTGCAAATAAACGAGGACATCGTCCAACAATATTTTCCAGTAATCGTATGGCACAGATCTTATGCTTACGAAAATATT
>JAPORK010000340.1 GCA_026710285.1 Endozoicomonadaceae bacterium
CAATTATAAAAAACATTAATAAAAATTTACTGATGTTTCTTATTGAATTACTTTTTTTACAGAAAAACATTTTAAAAAAAGCGTTCATTTAAAAAATTTTTTGATATTTCTTCTTTGTTTTTATCGCTATAAAATATTTGTTTATGAGAATAAAATATAAAAAAAGATTGATTTTGAAGCACATAACAGAATGATTTGATGCAAAAAACTGTTTGCTCACATGAAAAGCATGGTGCCGAAGGCGAGACTTGAACTCGCACGAGCAAAGCTCACCACCCCCTCAAGATGGCGTGTCTACCGGTTCCACCACTTCGGCACTATGGGATTTATTCACCAGATGCATGTTAACCTTAAAATAAGTTCAAATCAAGTATAAATGATAATTAATTCCAATTCGCCGTTTTTAGCTAAATGCTACATGTATGATAATGGTATTCTTGGCGTTTTGATCGTTTAATATGGCAGACGGGTAAATAGTTGAAATTCATTAAATATCTATTTTATCACCATGATTTATCGTGTAAATACTGTTGAATATTTTTCTATAGCGTTGTTTTTTAAAACATGTTATCATAGCAAATAGTGTTTACCATCCTATCTGAAAAAATATTACATCGCTGCTTATGGTATATAGATGATTTTATTGGATATATTATGTTTTTTTTTAATGGCAGTTGCTATAAAAGTTAATTTTTTTGAATGAAAATAAGATATTTAACCAGAATTTAATTACAGGAAATTTTTTCATGTAGCCTTATCTTTAAAGCAGAAAAAACTACCTTGTTTCAGGTTTTTGGAGATTGTTCAAAGATTAACATCTTTTGCGCACGCCACAATTAACTGGAAAGACTATTTGTTTCAATTTTTTGAGGAGAATTTAGTTATGCCTAATTATATTTCATTACCTGTTGGTGCTAAAGGTAATACCTGGATTTATGTAGAAGAAGCTGGTAAAACTACTTCTTTGTATAAAGCAATCTGGGAGATTATCAAGGACCTGGTCGCCGCATTTATATCAAAAGATGAAAGCTCAGTCAGAAGTTTGTGCAAGCAATTAATAAAAGGGAATGATAATAAAAAAGCGGAAGCTTTCCAACAATTAAAACAGAACGCAGATTCCGCATACAAATCATATTTTACATCCTACTTGTCACCTCCTGACGAGCAACAACTCATCTTGAAGGTAACAGGTAAAAGGGGAAATTCGTTCAGTCGATGCATAAAACTGCAAGAAGATGAATTTGAGCTATTGTCAACGAATAGTAAGCAAGCAGATCTGGTGGCTATTTTGATAGCTTATCAGCGCTTAAAGGCAGTCTGCAAGGCTGCGGATGCTGGTAAAGCTGATTTTGAAGATATAAGAGAATCTTTTCAGGATTTGCAGTTGTTGGCTGCGAATAGTCCTGAGCTGACATTCATTAATAAAGAGAACAAATTAAAGATGGTATTATCTGTTGAAGGTATTACTAAATATTTTGCTATAACAGCTGAGCAAAAAAACGCATCAGTTGGTTGGAAGATACAGAATGCAACTGTTGCGGATGAAAAAAACAATGAAGGTTATAGTGCAGACAATATAGTAATGTCAGTGCCTCAGCAAAACACAGAAAATACAGAAACAAATGAAGTAGATAATATTTTATCAAGCAATAATATCGTTTCAAATGAAACCAGACCAGATGATAACATTGCAGACCAAAAGGCAGTGGTTCCATCTCGTAACGATACAGATTATGAGGAAACAGAGGTTACCAGTCAACAAAATAATGCTTTGCTGCAACATAATAATGATGATGCTTTGTCGCAACATAACAATATTGTGGAAAGAAATAATATATCAACGCAACGAAGTGCTAATGCCTCCAATGAAAATGAAAATGAAAAAGAGCGATTAGCCATGATATTAGAAGATGTTGCTAAAACTGGAAATCTTGAAAAAAAAATTGTTGAGTTTACAAAAGAGCTCGGCAGAATAGGTTTTTTGTTGGATAGCGAAGAACCTTTAAAAAAAGGCGATGAAGAAAAAATGAAAGAGTGTTGTAAGGAGTTGACTCCGGAGCAACAATGCGCATTCTATGCAATTTGCTCTCAGGAGTTTGCAGGGATAATAATGCAGATGAATAATAATGAGTATGTTCCAGGTAGTGATATACATAATAACGACTTCATCATAGACAAAGAGGGAGATGGCATTAAAGTAACAACAATGTATTACAAAGCTCTTGATCAATCAGAAGATGATGCGAGACAGCTGATGGTCTCTACTGAAAGATTGAGAGCGTGTAAAAGTGTGTGGTATAAAGTAGAAATGCTTCTGAGGAAAAACGAATTGGGTGGTAAAATTGTCGAAGTATTATCCATGAAATATTTTTCTGAGCTTTTGTTGAAGCCAGAGGAAGTACCAGTCATAACTGAAGATGATAGCGAATATGTTTTACTATAAATAGTTCATGCTAACGTCATGGATATTTATAAGCTATTTAGGATCTGTTGTGTTTCATAATTGCAGAAAAAAGCCACAGATTATCGCTACAGATCCCTCATAGTTTCTTTTGGAAAGTCCTGACCGGGGCATGATTACAGATAATTTTCTGTCATAATATAGTCTTATGTTTCAGGAAAAAGAATCTCTCTTCGCAAGAAATTTTTAACGTTGTTTAGAAGGTTTCTAT
>JAPORK010000412.1 GCA_026710285.1 Endozoicomonadaceae bacterium
AAGGCTATCGACATGCTTCTTATGATGATATCCCGAAAAGCGTGCTGGCTAAAAGCAAAGATGGCTCTGGTGGAGACGGGAGTAAACTTACACTAAGAATAAGCAAAGGCAATGATCCTCGACTTATTTTAAAAAGTGATCCATGGTCAGCACTTAAAGTTGTAGTATATATGCGGGCTAATGGTACACCAATACTCGTATTTTATGGCACAAATCCAAAGAGTCGTCCTGCAACGATTAAGAGTGATTTAATAGCCGGTGCACTGGGAATTAAAGATAGCGCCTTTCAGGATGCAGATCGACTGGTAGCTGCATTTATAAAGCAGTTTGGCAAAGTAGAAGTAATAGGTCACTCCCTTGGGGGAGGGATTGCACAATATGCTGGTATTAAAAACAATTCGAAGGTGACAACATTTAACAGTATGGCTCTGCATATCAATCTGCGAAACAGGCTGGGTCAAAAGATTAATAATGCTGATGTGACAAATATAAATACGAGTAGTGATGTATTGAGCCAGACCATTGAAAGTAAATTTTGGATATTCAAGATGATAGCTCAGGTTGGTAAATGCTATGTAATTCCTGATTCCGGAGGACACAGAATGAAAGACGTTGTAAAGGGGATGAAAAAGCTTTTGGGTGATAAGTGGCAATAATACAACCGGAAGATATTAATCATAAAAAACCAGTCAACAGTTTTTATCCATTTAGTGAATCGATGAAAAATATTCTCCACTCTCATAAGACACAATAAAATCAACACTACCACAGATCTTCAGACTTCGATTCCGCTCAGCCAATGGACGAGTAATATTGAAATTATTCTGTATTATCTGAATCTGCCTGTTGCTATGTTTTATGAGATAAATAAGCCATTATTTTCAAAAACACATTGTCATTCTTGGGAAAGCAGGAATCGACCTGTCATTTACAACGTATTTTCTAAAAAATTATGCAGGCAGACATTTACTATATAAAAGCATGCTGTGTATTACAGTGAACAATCTATCTGTTTTTTTACTCCCGTTTAACGTGCACGGTAAACAATTCTGCCTTTATTAAGGTCGTAGGGTGTTAATTCCACACGAACTTTATCTCCCGTTAATATACGGATATAATTTTTTCTCATTTTACCAGAAATATGCGCCGTTACCACGTGACCATTTTCTAGTTCTACTCTGAACATTGTATTAGGAAGAGTGTCGACAACAACACCTTCCATTTCAAAAGATTCTTCTTTTGCCATTAGGCAATTACCTCATTGATATTAGCAATAAATCATTGTAGCATTTTGCCTTAAATTTTATCGCAAATCAAAATAAAAAACGTTTCTTTTTTTTAATTATCACAGATGCTTGTTTGTGATGATAAGCACCTCTGACCCTGTATCAGTAATTCACAGGGTTTAAATTTAATCTTATAAACCATTTTTTTGCATTGCTTTATCCAGTAACCGAGATAAACGTAGGGTATATCATTACATTTTGCATAATTTATCAGCCATAATATACAAAAAGTACCTAAACTTCTCTTTATCGATGTGGAGCCAGCATCAAAAAATGTATAAATCGGTGCAATCCCTTTATATAAATGATCAACTGCAGTTATAGCTAATAACTCCCCTTTTTTATTTCTAAACTCATAAAAATTACACCATTGTGGGCTTTCACAAAGGAAATCAACAAATTGTTCTGCTGAAGGTGGAAACATCTCTCCACCCCGATGGCGGGTATTAATATACTTTTCATAAAGCTGATAACGTTCCTCGTTTAAATAAGGTTTGGTGCAACATACAGATAAATCCTGATTTTTTTTCCAGCACCGCTGTTGTGAATGAGAAGGGGTAAATTGCTTACTCAAAACGCGCAGAGGGATACAAGATGAGCACGCCTGACAAACAGGTCGGTAGATATAATTCCCGCTACGTCGGTAACCATGCTCATTCAAAAAGGAAAATTGTCCTTCATCCGTAACAGCAGATAAAGGTATAAATTGTATACGTGCTTTTTGATCAGATAAATAGCCACAGCGATGATTGGCAGTTACCTGGCACAAAGCTTCCAGCTCAGATATTTTTTTCATAAAACAGATGATTATTAAAATAAGTGATAATTAGTTAATAATTCGGGATAAAACTATCCGGAAATCTTTGTTGTTTTTTTACGAGTAATACCAGATTAAGTATAGAGTGCTTTTTATTTATTCTGTCAGGCGATCATCAGTCTACTTCTAAAATGAAACGTTCAGCTGAACCGGTTTCTGAGAACTGCCTTTCAGAGCAAACAACTTAACGTCTCTTTTGATTTTTATATCGACACAAATTTTTAGCTAAAGCGTCTATTTTTTCCAAAAGATCTATCAATATTATTGTGTTTTTTATAAAAATAGTATGCCACCTCAAAAAAGAGTTGTCACTATTTTTTATTCGGTTGACAAGGTGACTTGCCATAACCTGAATTTAAGCTGTTAAAGTTTATCATTTATCTTCTTTGATGCTAATCTCAACTTTGCAGAACTATAAAAAGAGCTCTGTTAAAAAAAATAAAAACATAAACAGATCCTAAATTCAGTGGTACTGTTACAGGATTTTTTTAAATTTGCATGCGGGTTCGGATGAATTAAAATACACCTGATCAATACTCTATATACTTTA
>JAPORK010000255.1 GCA_026710285.1 Endozoicomonadaceae bacterium
ATCTGTACATTTTTTTCTTAAAAAGTAATTGTTTTATTTGGTTATTAAGAATCATTCTCTTGGTGCGTAAGCCCTGTACATTACCCTTATTGATCGTATAAACAGAGAGGATTCGTAGTGTTCATGTATAAATACTTATCAACTATTTGATTTGTCATCATATCCGGCAAACTGAATAATTAACTGTTTTTAAGAACCCTTGTGATTAATAAATTCTGAGTATCTTCTCTTGACTAATTCAATGGCTTAGCTAGTTTTTGTGCTCTATCCGGGGTTTCACATAACAGAATAATCATATGGTTTATCCTCATAATTGTAAATTTAGTGGAAAATAACTCTCATTTTACTGAAATAATTTGCACTTCGTGCAAAATCTTTTTCCTGAAAATATGATGAATGCGATAAATGGTAATGAAACTCAATTACTTATGGTCAGTATGATTTATGTTACATAAAGGAGTTTTAGTTATGGCTGGTGTTAAATTAAATATTGGCAAAAAAACCATTTCTGTTGATTATCAAAAAATAGGAGAGAATAAATTACTATTACAAAGAATATTTGATGCAATTAAACATATGTTTTCAACAAAAGATCATAAAAAAGTCAAAGAACATTGTAAAACATTAAAACTAAGTGAGGACTCTTCAGAAAAAATAAAAGCTTATGAAAAGTTAAAAGAAATGTCAGGCATACATGGACAAGATTATAAAGTTATGCTTAAAGATAATAATTTAATTCTTTCAATAGTAGGCAAAGATAATCAAAAAATAGAAGAACGAATATCGTTAACAGATAGTCAGAAAAAAATACTCTCAATGTATGATAATGATAATCTAACAGTTGCTTTTAAACAACTTGATGACTTTAATACTAAATTAGATAATTTTAAAAAAGAATTAGAGATACAAAAAACTAAAACATCATTTCCCAATGTTTCTTCACAAAGAAAAGATGTAGTCAAATCATTTAATAGCTTGAAACAGCTGGTTAAAAATCCGAAAGATCGAGAAAGATTCACAATAGATGTGAATTTTAAATCATTTAATTCACAATTCAAGATTCAGATAAACTCTAATGATACTGAGACATATGATGTGAGTTTAATTAACCTGAGTTCAGATGAAAGAAAAATATTAGCTAACTATATACCAGATTTACGAAAATCCTCACCAAAGATGCCAGAATCTTTGCAAACTACATTAAAACCTGTGTTGGGCACGCTAAAATCCTTACCAGCTAAGGAGGCGGCAAAAACTATGACATCTGTGCCAGAGGATAAGATAAATAGTAATATTGGAGATGTGATTCAGAAAAGCCCAGTTCATAAAACAAGTTCACCCTCTGTTTTTGTTGATGATAAGAAAAAAATGCAAAAACCCTTACCAGATCAGAAGCCGGAAGAAACTTCGATGCCTGAATCAGAACCCAGGGCGGATGATGAGTCAGAGGATGATATAAATCATTATTTTGTAGATATGACTCCGAGTCAAATCATAGATCATAAAATGAGTTCACTCTCTGCTGATGATGAGGAAAGCAGAGCATGGATCCTGCAGCTTTTAAATGAAATACCAGAAGAAAAGAGTAATACATCAACAAAGGATAAAAAGGGGATGCACGCGAAATCTACCATAAAGATGTTAAAAACTTACCACAAAAAGAAAAAACTTTCTGGAATACTGAAAAAAAACAAAACTCCTCTGGAAAAAATACAAGCTTATAAAGAATTGAGAGAAATGGGAGAAAATAAAAATAAGTATAAGGTTTGGCTTGAAGATAAGAACGATAAGAAGAAGTTAATACTTTCAAAAACAAGAAAGAATAAAAAGGAACGTAATATACAGATAGATTTAACATGGAATGAGCAGAAATTATTGCCAATGTATGATAATAGTAAATTACTAGATGCTTTCGAACAGATGGATAATATTCGGACTAAGATAGCTGATCTTGATCATGAAATAAATAAACAACAAACTGAAGAAACAAGCGATAGTAAAAAAGCTTCTTTGAGAGACGATATAATTAAATCTTTTAATCATTTAAAAAATTTGACTAAAGATCCGAAAGATCCAAATAAATTTAATCTGAATATTTATTTTGAAAATAGTTTTGCAGAGCTCAGGGTTAGTGTAGATAAAACTGATATTGTCAGATTTACTATGAGTTTATCAGGTATACGTACAGAAGCAGAAGCAGAATCATTTAGAATGCAATCCGGATTGGAGCAATCAGAGGAGTTTCGTTAAACTTATAAGAAACCTCAGTTTGGAGATTGTTTGGTACAATATACTATGTTTTATATCATTATTTTCAAAAATATGCCATCGGGTAAGACGAGGCTTTCACCCGTCCTTCCCCTGTCTCTTAGTCACATTTTTTAGATTCTTATTTCTATCCTGGTAGGTTGCCTGCTACTGAATATGCCAGCCTGTTTGGCATAATTTGGCATAAAACCGTGGGCTGAGCTTGTCGAAGCCCGGTCGTTTTTTCCTCCAGGCTTCGACAAGCTCAGCCCACGGACACAGTTATTTTGAAGTAGCCCGAAAACTGATGTTATCTGAATTTACCTGAGTGAGTTTTGATGTGGCACCCTGAAACCTACCAACCCAGTTAAGGTATATAATATATCCAAAACTGGAGAGA
>JAPORK010000165.1 GCA_026710285.1 Endozoicomonadaceae bacterium
ACCACAGCAACTGTCTCATGCACATCGGAATAAGAATAATTAGTTTCTCTGGCAACTTCTTTTGATTTTGAGGGCGTCCACTGTTCAGGCTACTCTATTTTCTTACACTGCTCAGGACTTATACCTTCTCTGATTATCCATTGCTTTTTAAAATGAGTCTTTATATACTCAACCGAACCAGTGTTAAGCGTAGGCTGGGTAACATTTATCGATTGTTCATTAGTTACGTCAGCTGACCGGACAGAAGGATTCCCGGCAGAGCTGATTGATACACTGGAATTAAAAGGAGTTTTTTTGCTGTTGATCGGGATGAGGTGTTTGCTGAGCGTGTGTATTACTACTTAAGCCGGGAGAATAAACCTGAACCTGATTATTGCTTTGCCGGTCTGCTTCGGTGTTATTAGTGGCTCTTCTTTTTGATTGTGCTGGATTATCAGTTGAATCACCAGGTCTTTTTCTGGAAGATTTAGAAGAGGTTTCATTTGGACGGTTATTTGCAGGCAGAACTGATGCTCTGTTATCTGGAGTTAAAGATACATTTGAGCTTGTCATTTCATGACCACTACAAATCCTGGTAAGAGCCTTCTGGCTAACCTGTTCATCATTAAAAATGCTGTTTATAATCTCTTCTATTTTGTTGTTAATCTGCTTATCTCTGTCATGATCAATGTGTGTTTGTTCCTGGTTTGTGCCTTTACCGAAATGTTTTTCAAACCACTCTCTTTTTGCCATGCAGCAATTTCGTTTTTTATCCAGCCATGATGCTTTACTGCAGGAAATGGTACTTATAGCCTGGATTAATGCTCCCAGTTCAGGATGTGTTAAATATTCTGTTAGTAAACCTACAGTATGATCATATCGTATTTTTCGTTTGTTTCGAAGTGTGTGAGCTCCTATATTGTCTATCAATACACTACGAAGTATAATTTTTTGTTTCTCAGCAGTACCCCGTGCAGTTGATTGTTTTTTTTGTTTTAAAGTTTTAATATTTACAAGTTGCTCAATGGACCTTACTTTCTCTAATGGAAGCCGAAGCTTTTGGGCAATATTTGTTGATAACACCTTCCAGTTTGTAAGCTGCTCTATCGTCTGAAGCTGTTCTGAACTTATACCTTGTGTAAATATCCATTGATTTATAAAACCCTCAGTCGGATCTGTTTTAAGCGTAAGTTGGGAGCCATGTGTTACTTTTTTATTAGTTATGTCCACTGGCTGGATAAAATGACTCTCTGCAAAGCTGCCGGAATCAGAAGGAATATTTTGCTGTTGATCGGGATGAGGTGTTTGCTGAGCGTGTGTATTACTACTTAAGCCGGGAGAATAAACCTGAACCTGATTATTGCTTTGCCGGTCTGCTTCGGTGTTATTAGTGGCTCTTCTTTTTGATTGTGCTGGATTATCAGTTGAATCACCAGGTCTTTTTCTGGAAGATTTAGAAGAGGTTTCATTTGGACGGTTATTTGCAGGCAGAACTGATGCTCTGTTATCTGGAGTTAAAGATACATTTGAGCTTGTCATTTCATGACCACTACAAATCCTGGTAAGAGCCTTCTGGCTAACCTGTTCATCATTAAAAATGCTGTTTATAATCTCTTCTATTTTGTTGTTAATCTGCTTATCTCTGTCATGATCAATGTGTGTTTGTTCCTGGTTTGTGCCTTTACCGAAATGTTTTTCAAACCACTCTCTTTTTGCCATGCAGCAATTTCGTTTTTTATCCAGCCATGATGCTTTACTGCAGGAAATGGTACTTATAGCCTGGATTAATGCTCCCAGTTCAGGATGTGTTAAATATTCTGTTAGTAAACCTACAGTATGATCATATCGTATTTTTCGTTTGTTTCGAAGTGTGTGAGCTCCTATATTGTCTATCAATACACTACGAAGTATAATTTTTTGTTTCTCAGCAGTACCCCGTGCAGTTGATTGTTTTTTTTGTTTTAAAGTTTTAATATTTACAAGTTGCTCAATGGACCTTACTTTCTCTAATGGAAGCTGAAGCTTTTCGGCAATATCTGTTGATAACACCTTCCAGTTTGTAAGCTGCTCTATCTTCTGAAGCTGTTCTGAACTTATACCTTCTTTAAATATCCATTGATTTATAAAACCCTCAACCGGATCTGTTTTAAGCGTAAGTTGGGAGTCATGTGTTACCTTCTGGTTTATAAGCTGCTCTCCGCCAGCTTCAGGTTGAGATCGCAAATTGCTTTGTAAATTAAGAAAAATTTGCGGTTTTAAATTTGCAGGTACACTTTCAATTTTGTTTACAGCATTAGCATAATTTAAAGTTGTAGCTTGTTGAGTTTTATCAGAAGCTATCTGGCGAGCAGATGATTTATTGAGTGTGTCAACATATAAAGGGGTCATTGCAGTTTCACTAGTATGTACTATCTGTTTTAGAAGAAAGATTCAAAGTGAAGATGATACCATAAGCAAATCTAAATTTGAAAACATTTTTTTGGCAGTACTTTAAAAACGTCCCGGTTAGCCTGACATATGACGTGGTCAACCTCTTTATTGCAACCCGGTTAAGAAATATTTTCTAATTTTGTCATGACTCTTCATATTCATTTGGACTCATATAATCCAATATATTTCCTGTATATCTTTTCTCTTATGAAAAGATGCATTATCCATTACTACTAC
>JAPORK010000208.1 GCA_026710285.1 Endozoicomonadaceae bacterium
GTCACTTTACTGAGTGTCTGTTGTTGTGATGAGTTTTGTAATTGTTCATGTACACTGAGCAACCGGTTTAATGGTGTAAAATAATAGTTTTGTTCAGTAATAACAGGTGCATTTTTTAAACCAGAACTTTTAAAAACCGTATCTCTTGGGCATAATGTATTTGTTGATGTACTACTACAGGTCATCTTGACCAGATTATCCAGCGCATCATACTGATAATGAAAAGAAGCTAATTGATTTTTGGTTTGATAAGTTTTTTCGATAATATTATCAAGAGAATCATAGCGGAAAGACCATCTGGATAGTAATGTATTGTTTAATGTATCGGTTGTTATATCTGCATGTCCAAGATGATCATAATGAATAGATCTGTGCATACCGCTACCATACTGTACGGCAATGATGCGTGAAAAATCATCATAAGTCAGTGTGGATAATATTTGTTTTTTTTTAGAGTGAGCCTGCTGATAGATGATCTTTGTTTCTCTTCCCAGATTATCATAAATAGCTTGTGTTTTGTCTTTGGCAATATTAGCAACTTTTATACTACGCCGATTGCTATCATAACCCCATCGTAGTTTATAGCTTAAATAATCATTTTTTCCTGTATACAATTTTTGTCGGAGTAATCCATCATCATCATAAATAAAAGTCATCATTCCGGTTATATCTTTTTGACAGATTATTTTTATAGTCACAGGATCATAAATAAATTGTGAGCGAAGCTTTCCATCCAGAAAGGTTGCAATAGGTAATCCGATTTTATTATATTTAACAGTAGCTGTATGTCCTGCCGGTGAAGTAAAAGAAACAGGTTTACCATCTTCACTATAGGTAAAGATAGTATGCTGACCATCTTCTCCGGCTTGCCATAATAATTCACCTGCTGCATTATATTGTGCAGAAGAGAGTAGATAGTTTCCACCTGAAACAGGTTGTGCCCAGCTCTGAATAGTATGTCCGACCAGATCATAAAGATAATGGATCTTATCACCCACAGGATCAGTTACATCAGTTAATTGTCCGAGTGCATTATAATGTTTTTTTACAATATGCCCCATAGGATCGGTTGCTTTGATCAACCGTCCAAAACCATCATATGTCATTTGAGATAAACAAATTTTTTGGGGCGCTGTTTGTAAATTTTTCCCGGCACAAATTGTTTTTAACGATGGTAAGGGATTATCATTTTCAGGCAACACCCATTGTTTGACTGGTTTATATAAAAGGTTTGATTTTACCACTGACACTGCAGAGCGCTTTCCGGAACTACTTTTTTTGTAACTGATCACACACCGATCAGTATCATCATATAATGTGACCGCTGTTTCTTTATCAGGCAGATGAACCTGTGTTACTCTGCCGGAGTCATCATATTCCTGTGTTGTTGTTAGTGCATATAGTTTATTTGAAGCATCAAAAAGATAGACAGACTGAGCGGCTGAACGTCCATATTGATTATAAGTTATGCGGTTTTTTAAGGTCCAATGACCTGGTACGGCTTTTCCATTGGTTGAAATTTCTTCAGCAAAACTCATCAATTGCCGTCCGGCTCCATCAATAATAACTTTCCCCTGTAAACCGTTGGCAGCTGTAACTAAAACCTGATTCAATACAGGTGATACTGTATATTGATAATAACTACTGGTTGCAAAAGGAGTGCCCACGGCAGTATCTGTTTGTATGGGTCTATCCCAGAGATCATAGTGGTAACGAGTTATGTTCTGACCTGATGAATCAACACTTTGTAGTATATGATTAGTAAACAGGCTGGTCGTTATATAAGATGATAGCCTTTTTTTATTTGCATTTAGTTCAATTGCACTCCATGTGGTTTTGCTACGATTATCCGCACTTTTGGTGTAATAGTAATCCTGGACAACTGATGAGAGTTTGGCGAGTGGTTGTGTATTGCCAGTAAAAATAGTCTGTTTTAGTAGTCCATAATTGAAGACATTATTTTTATCCTGATAATATAGCCGGCTGATCATCCGATACTGCTGACCTGAATGCTGTATCTGATGATCTAAGACCAGGATATAACCATTCCCCAAACGGTTTGGTTGTTTGCGATAATAATTATCGGTAATAATTGAAGGCAGATAAACAGTTGCTGAATCATCAGTATGTGCCGGATACAAAATTACTGATTCTATCAGGTTGCTAAATGACCACTCTTTAGGAGCAGCAGGACAGGCAGTATTACCACTGGCAGGGCAGTAGTGGATTTTTGTAAGACGTCCATAGCTGTCTGTATGAGAAACAACTCGCCCCTGTTGATCATACTGGATGGTTTCAGAAGTTACAGCAGGTAAACCTGAAGTATCTTTATCGTCCCACAATTTAGTTACTATTTTTAATGGCTGGCTGTAAGTAGCCGGTAGATCAGCAAAAGAAGAATGAGCACATCCATCGTGCTGATCAGTACGACAAAAGAAGCTTTGTACTTCTGATAATTTTTGTCGGGTGTGGTCACTGATTTGCTGATCATCAATTAGCAAATGGTATTTATTGTAGGTGCGTATTTCCTGAGTAATCCCATTGTCTTCCAGCGTGCGGTAAGTATAACTGACCGGTGCTTCAAATAGCATATCTTTAAAAGTACTTATATGTTGCTCCAGACCTGCATTAAAACCAAGGT
>JAPORK010000117.1:0-2325 GCA_026710285.1 Endozoicomonadaceae bacterium
CAATTTTGTTCAAGAGTGTATCCTTATTATTATAATCAGTTGGTAGTAATTTTTACTGATGTATATTTTGAATTTATTTCGGATTTTTTGTTATGCTTACTTTGATCTGAAAGTGTTAAATTCACTTTATTTAGCGTTGTTGTTGCTGAAAATGTTACCCGAAGATAAAAGTTGATTTACTCTTTACATCGAAGAAACTATAATATATTCTGAAATGTTTTCAAGTGAAACTGCAGTAGCTTACCAGAATAATTTTGATAAGAAATTTATTTTTAAACGATTATCATCATAAAGAAGTAAACCAGAGAATAATATTTTTCTTTTAAAAAAAATATTAATGTAGCTTTTTAATCACTTCATATAAAAGATACTGGTAATTTTTTAAAGTGGTCATTAATTTAGAATTCTCTATTTTGTATCATATTTTATATGCATAACTATCTGCATGTAGTACTTATAATCTTATGGAAAACATTTACAAAATTTTCATATTCAAACAAGTATTTGATTCTATAGAATGTGATTTTATACGTAGAATAAAATTCACATGTCGTGTTATTTGATTGCTTACAGACTATTAAATGATGTATGAGATATTTAGTATTACTATTTAATTGATTTGTTGTTGGCGTGCATAAATCAGCTATTATCACTTTTTTTAGTGGTGTCCATATTGTTGAATCTGTTATTTCTGAAATTGGTGATATACAGTTTTGCTCGTTTGACTGTTTACATCATCTATAGGGGGTGTGTAAACTGGATGTGGTTGTTCGCAGTCCTGTTTTTATGAGTAGTTCTCTGAACTGTAGCATATCTAATGCCGGTTTGGATTTATTGCCATAAGATTAACTGGAAAAAACCGATACGACGTATTTAAAAGCGTTTAAAGCAGGGCGTAAATCTCTGTAAAGTATTTGCTCATGTGAATGACGTAAGAGTTCTGGGTGTATTGGTTTTATTGAGCTTACATCACCTGTTGACATGCAGATTATCCGGCTTCTGTTTATTGAGTGTGGTGTCTGTGTTCGATCATTCGGAAATCTAACTTATCTTGTGGCACCTTGCGTCATCAATGATGATCGACCGGATATGCTGTTTCAGGTAATTTGTTTGGTAGTCAATCGAAGAGACAACAATATCCAGTGAGTACAATGCTTCATTCACATAATTATTGTCTACCGTGATATACACTCTCACATGATTTTTTTGAGAGTTTAATATGATTAGGGGCTGTGCTTGTAACGCCTGCTGCAGTGTGTCCACGCGTAAAGCACCAGTCAGTTC
Source organism: Endozoicomonadaceae bacterium (assembly GCA_026710285.1). Lineage (GTDB taxonomy): Bacteria > Pseudomonadota > Gammaproteobacteria > Pseudomonadales > Endozoicomonadaceae > JAPORK01. Next base: position 1,285 of record JAPORK010000117.1, read on the forward strand.
CATCAGTAGCTAAACAGTCAGCGGCATCTTCATTTGGATCATTATAGTGTGTGCAATTTTCTCCTGCAAACCACCAGTCATTTGATGCACCAGCATGTCCTTGTGCTAATACGATACTGTTAAACTGCTTACCGTTTATGATTAAATTTCCCAGAACAGCAAAATTTAAGTTACCGGGCTCGTGACCAAAAGTTGACCTTGCAGACTCATCATGATTTTTAGATTTAATTTTACTAAATATATTATCACCATATGTATCCTCAACATTTGTAACGACATCAGAGCTTCCGTGTCTGCCTGCTTTTATTAATAGCCCCTTGGGTGCAACAGGAGTTCTGCTTCTTAGTGATATGCCAGCCGGATATACACCTTTAAAAGGTTGATGTTTTGTAATGAAATGATTAGTCACGTGGAAAATTGCTGATTTAGTATCTCCGGTAAAATAAACGTAATTATCTTGACATGTGTCAGAATAAGCATAGTTGCTAATAAATAAATATATAAGACAAAATGTTGGTAAAATTACTTTATTCATGAGTCTATCCTTATTATTATAGTTGGTTGATAGTAATTTTTTCTGATGTATATTTTTGAGTTTGTTTCGGATTTTTCACTGCGCTTACTTTGGTCTGAATCTGAAAGTGTTAAATTCACTTTATTTAGAGTTGTTGCTGTTGAAATGTTAACCGAAGATAAAAGTCAATTTTTTTTTTACATCAAAGATATTATAATATATGCTAAGATGTTTTTCAAGTGAAGTTGCAACAATCTTCCAGGAATAATTTTGATCAAAAATTTATTTTTAAGCAAGTATCAGCATAAAAAAGCAAACCAGAAAATAATGTTTTTTTTTAAAACAAAATACTAATGTAGCTTTTCAATTACTTTATATAAAAGGCATTGGTATTTTTTAGAATAGTCATAAATTCATAATTCTCCATTTTGCACCAAACTTTATATATATAACTATCTGTAATATATCTAATCTTATAGAAAATGTTTGCAGAATTTTTCATGGCTAACCCAATATATCTGTCGTAT
>JAPORK010000117.1:2335-2639 GCA_026710285.1 Endozoicomonadaceae bacterium
TCATTTCAAAAATAGATGTTATCAGAGAATTATTATTTTAGGAGGTGAATGTAAGTTATAAATATCCTTTGTTTTTATTCTTTTTTTGTTAATATTATTTTTACCTGTCTCCTTTTTACTCTTTTTCCAGGTTTTTATTTTTACATTAAAGATAATAAGCGTATATCATTCTTTCAGGTTTGATCAGGTTTATCCTTTTAAACAGATAAATGATCAAACCAGAATTTTCACTTTAAAAATTAATCTTAGCAAGGGCATTGCCATTTATTATTTTTAGAGTCTATTAGCTTGCAAGCATGAGAAG
>JAPORK010000173.1 GCA_026710285.1 Endozoicomonadaceae bacterium
GACTCAAAATACAGTGATTGTCTTCTTGTTATGAATGTATTATTTTTCTCATTTATGCTTCTGAGATACTCAATACCCAGGACTTCTCTGCTAAAAATATTCTTATGTTTTATCTCCTTAAAGTAATTAGTAAGCAGGCGTTTATCTGCAAACGGATCCTGATTATTTATAAGCATTAAAATATACTCATGATGAACATCCGGGGTTTTACTAAATCTTTCTGACATACTAGCAGTGCTTTGGTTTTTACAGAGTGTTTCTGGCAGAAAGCAGTTTTCTTCAAGAGCGAAAGGAGCAGCATTTTGCATTTCCAAAGGAGCAGTACAATCCGCAAGCTGACTTATCCCGGTTTGTGCTCTGCTCTCTTCAGGAATGTCTTCTCTGATCGCTACAGCATTATTTGGGTTCATTGCTCCAGCTAATGTAGGGATTAAGGCTAATAAAACAAAATATTTAATCATATTTTAACAATTACTCATATTATTATTTGTAGAAAAATGCAACGCCTGATTGTAACTTTATTCAGTGGATAATGGAAGTTCTTTTCTGAAAGTTTTGGCGTGTTACTCATCTTCATTCTTTCTGAGAATCGGGTACAACTGATTGAGCCAGGTTCGTCGTCATGCTCTTATACATGAGTGTCTGCAGCATGTATAGCCATTTAAATAGACTTGTGGAAAACCTCTGCAAACATAAGAGACTGGTATAAACGCTCAGAAGCACTGGTCTGTTAATCAATGGCTAAAAGAGGTGCTCTGTGCGTTGGAAGGTGCAGATAATAGATTGACAATAACAGCAAGATGAATTTCATCTGATTGACGTTTAATTGATAAGTATGCAATATTCAGATTAAGTGACCAACTCTGCTGTAATCACTTTGCCTCCATAACTTTTAACCAGATCATTCCCTGTTACTTCTTCTAAAGTATAATTGCCACCTTTAATTAAAACATCAGGACGAATTTTATCAATCAATGCAACAGGGGTTGCTTCATCAAAAGAAATGACCCAGTCAACTGCGTGTAAACCAGCCAGCACATGCATACGACTGTTGACATTGTTTAGCGGTCTTCCTGCTCCTTTGATATTTGTCACAGACTCATCACTGTTAACAGCAACAATAAGGCGGTGTCCATGTTGTTTGGCTTGCTCCAGATAATTAACGCTCTCTTCGTTAAGCAAATCAAAACAACCATTAGTAAATACGATGCGTTCTCCCTGGCTGCGTGCTTCTTCAAGCAATATGAGTAGTTGCTCCTGAGTAACAACCCCACGTTTTTTTTTGCTTTGACGCAATGCCACATTTTTGTGAAGTTCTGGCAGCGTTATGGTAGCTGTCCCCACTTTACCCACAACAATACCGGCGGCAATATTGGCTAAAATCGTTGCCTGCTGCAAACTTTGTCCGCTGGCAATAGCCGCTGCCAGTGTAGCAATAACTGTATCACCGGCACCGGTAACATCATAAACTTCCCTAGCTTGTGTCGGTATATGTAGTTCAGGCTGATCTGCACACAACAATGTCATTCCATGCTCACCACGAGTGATAAGCAAGGCTTCCAGAGATAGTTTTTCCCGTAATAACTGCCCCCTGCTAATCAGGGTTTTTTCATCGGCACAATGACCAACAATAGCTTCAAACTCAGTTAAGTTAGGCGTTAGCAGTGTGGCGTGGCGATAACGTTCAAAATCAGTACCTTTCGGATCAATAATGACGGGTATATCATTTGCTCTGGCTGCCTGAATGAACGTTTGAGGGTAACTTAGCACACCTTTACCATAATCAGACAGTACACAAACATCGGTACCCTTGAGCATTGCAGTGAATTTTTGCGTGATAATGAGTTCATCAAGTTTTATTGGGTTCTCAAAGTCAAGCCTCAACAACTGCTGGTGCTGACTCAAAACCCTGAGTTTGACGATAGTCGGTTGATTTTCCTGTTCCAGAAATTCACACTGTACCCCTGCTGCTTTCAATTTGCTGCCAAGCAGGCTAGCAGCTTCATCTTTGCCTGTAACACCTAACAGTTTGACAGAGCTCCCTAACATAGCAAGATTAAGAGCAACATTACCAGCACCGCCGGGACGCTCTTCCATACCATCAACCTTAACCACAGGTACAGGTGCTTCAGGAGAGATTCTTGCAGCAGGTCCAGTCCAGTAACGGTCCAGCATCACATCGCCTGCAAGTAAAATGTTCGTATTCTTAAAACTGGGTAATTTAGTAGTAAACACAGTTATTATTCCTTGTCTTTCAATTACATTTTATGCTGACCGGTGTTCATTAAATTGCATGTTATACAGGTGAGTATATGTCCCGTTCATTGCTAAGAGGGTTTGATGAGTTCCACTTTCAATAATGCGACCTTCTTTCATTACCAAAATCTTGTCTGCTTTTTCTATGGTAGAAAGCCGGTGGGCAATCACCAGTGTAGTACGATTATTCATCACGGCTTCAAGTGCTTTTTGAATATGGCGTTCAGATTCAGTATCCAGTGCAGATGTAGCTTCATCAAGAATCAGAACCGGAGCATTTTTAAACAGAGCCCGGGCAATTGCAATACGCTGCCGTTGTCCTCCTGATAGCTTAACACCATTTTCACCTACGGGCGTGTCTATACCTTCTGGTAGTCGC
>JAPORK010000337.1 GCA_026710285.1 Endozoicomonadaceae bacterium
TTTCTTCTCACTTGCCTGATATTTTTACATACCAGGCTGAATAGTTACAAAAATAAATTCTTTTAGAAAGACAAGATTTTACAGTGTGCCTGGTAAAAAATATATTTTAATTCCACACTGACTCATGATACAATCAGTGCGCTGATCTCTTTTGTGAAGTCGATGTAAATCAAAATCATACAATTACAGATTGTGTGTGGTTTCATAAAACCTGTGAATTTTATTAAATCAAATTTTACTTTGAAACAGATAAGTATATGGCTAATATATCTGGTATTATCAGTCTCTGTTAATTTAGTCTGACACGGGTTTATTTATCTTGGATTTTCAAAAGTACAAACAATACGTTAATCAGCTAAAAACAGGTAAGCAACTACCTGATGCTATTTATCTTCATCAGAATGCATTGTCTGCAATGCCGGCTGCTTTATTAAGCCTAACAGACAAGATAACCCGTGAGCTGAAAATCCCTGCCGATGACTGGAATATCATTAAGCTAAATAAGCGTGATTTCAAAATAACCTTTCTGAATTATCCAAATTTTGAGACTTCTGGTTACCCAACGCTTCAACACAGCTTTACGGTTGACTTAAATAAGCTGACGGTACGTAAAGCATCTTACGAACAATCAGATAACCCTCCTATTCTTCACAGAAAAGAAACCTTCATCAGCAGTGATCACCCTTTGTGGTCCTTATTTAGAGAGATTACCGCCGAAGGAGAAAAAATTGGCTTATATAAAAATACCAGAACAATAGGGTTTAAAAAAAATTGGGAAAAGTTAATTGCCGATAAAGGCTATTTCCTTGATGATGAAGGCAGGCTTCACCCCTGCAAAGATCAGCAAATATGTCACGATCCATCTATTGATGGTCCTGTAACAGTCAAACGGCATAAAACAGCCATTAACAGAAATCAGCTATCACAACCCATGCAGATTTTAGCACGGCACAATTATCTAAATGGTGAATACTCCATACTCGATTATGGATGTGGTAAAGGGGATGATATACGTGAGCTTGAAGCACATGGTATTAATGTTTCAGGTTGGGATCCGGTCTATTTTCCGGACAATACAATCACTCAGAACGATATTGTTAATCTCGGATTTGTTTTAAATGTAATAGAAGATATCGATGAAAGAACAGCAACCCTAAAACGTGCCTGGCAACATACCGACAAGCTGTTAATTGTTGCAGTAATGGTTGCAGGTGAAACTATTACCAGACAGTTTACGCCTTATAAAGATGGCGTTATTACCAGCCGTAACACTTTTCAGCGTTATTATTCTCAGCCAGAGTTTCGCAGTTATCTCGAATCATCATTAGATGAATCTGCAATCGCTGTAGGGCAGGGCATCTTTATTATTTTCAAAGAAAAAACAGAAGAACAACAATTTTTGCTTGAACGGCAATTTGTTAAACGAGACTGGCTACAAAAAACGCAGCGACAGATACAACAAAAACAACCGACTGTTCGCAAAGACCTTATTGATAAACATCTTGCGTTATTTACTGATTTTTGGGAGACATCACTGGAACTAGGTCGCATCCCTGCCAACAGTGAGTTTGAATTCTCTACACAAATTCGGCAAATTGCGGGCTCTCATAACAAAGCGCACGAAGCCTTAAAAAATCATTTTGGTAATGATCTTTTCGCTGAAGCAGAACAACGCAGACGTGATGATTTACTGGTTTATTTTGCACTGAATCTCTTTGAAAAAAGAAAACCACAAACACAAATGCCAGAAGGACTTAAACGGGATATTAAATATTTTTACAACAGTTACGCTGAGGCTGTTAAACAAGCGACAAAAGTTTTATTTACGCTGGGAAAACCACAAATTATTTATGCCGCCTGTGTTAAGGCTTACCAACAATTACAGTGCGGTGAATTTAACGAAAACCATAGTTACATCTTTCACAAAAAATACTTAGGTGATCTTCCTCCTGAACTGCGTATTTATATTGGTTGTGCGACCCAACTTTATGGAGACCTTGATAATATCCATTTAATAAAAGCACACATCCGTTCTGGTAAGGTCAGCCTGATGCGTTATGATAACTGGAATAAATCAGAACCATTGCTTATTGAACGGATAAAAATTAAACTGCGAGAACAGACTATTGATTTTTTTGAGTACGGTGAAATATTTGAACCTCCACCGCTGGAGAATAAAGCATTATTTGAACCGGGCTGCAAGAGTCCGGCTGTTACTTATGCTCAATAAGCTTTACTGAAGATGTTCTGTTGTGCCTGGTCACAATAAATGTATCCTTCACAAGCTCAAACCATGCGAACAAAGTTTGTATAAATTGTTTTACTTCTCGCCTGTAAGGTGCAGGGTCATCGAGTAACGCATTATGCAATGCTGCTGAGAAAGCACCAAACTGCATACTGTTATTTCTTTTGAGTTGGCTTATAACCCAAATATAGAGATGAGACTGTTTAAATGCCATGCATAAGCTGTCGTAAGATAGCTCATCCAGTGACAAGTTTAGCAACCCAAAATCATGTGCATGATGTTCATTGTTCAGGTTCAGATGAAGCAGTTCATCAGGTGTAGTAAATAATAACTGCTGAACCCAGAGATAATCGACTTCGGTAATTAGCAGATTTTCAGGAT
>JAPORK010000239.1 GCA_026710285.1 Endozoicomonadaceae bacterium
TTTTGTGATACCCATACAACTTCAAAGCACTGGGTTTTAATTTTATATAATCTTTAAAAAAAAATATTCCATTGTTTGATGAACCATGTATCTCAAGCGTGAAAAAATAGGTAAGCCTGACAGCAATAGTTTGCGACACTCAAAATTGTTTTCTATGGCAGCATAATCTAATGCTGTAAAACCGTTTTTATTTTTAAGGTCAATATTAGCTCCTCTATCCAGGAATATTTTAATGCACTCCAATTTATTAAAGTAGGCAGCGATCATCAACGCTGTTAGACCTCTCTTTCCTTGCAAATCAGTATTAGCTCCTCTATCTAGCAATACTTCAACGCACTTCGATTGAGAATTAAGGGTAGCCATCATCAATGCTGTGTTACCATCACCGTCTTGAAAATCAATATTGGCTTCTACATCGAACGCTGCTTCAAGTACATTCAAAAATCCCCTGCCGGCAGCATACAGCAGCGCATCTGAAACCTGATTATCACTGCAATATCCCGTTAACAATATTTTTTCTATTATTTCTGGAGACTGCATAAAATACGCCTGATCAAAGAGTCTTTTGCAATCCTCTTGATTGAAAAGTTTTTGTAGACTTGCTTTTGAAAAATTTTTGATTTGTAAAATATCGAGATCTTTTGTAATTTTGGCAATATTTCCATTGTTATCTTTATGCATTTTGTATAAATACAACTCTAATAAAGTTATTGTTTCTGTTGTTGGAATTTCAATCTCTGGTCCTGCTAAATGTGCATTTAAAAGCTTACATAGTTCACTTTTAAATACAGGATTTTTATCCATTTTATTTTGCAGTAATTCAGACAACTCAACCGTGATAATTAATGGGAGTTTAGCCAGTAAATCCATTCCATTGAGCTCCAGAAAAAACGTACTGATAGCTTTAGCTTCGTTTGTCTGGTTCAGTGCCTGAATGATCAGGGTATTTAGTTCATCTGCTGAGAGTTTTTCGGTATTGAGGGATGCAAGATGAGAGAGTTGTAACGGTATATAGCCTTCATCTAAAAGGTTACATTTTTCTACTTCCTCCAACGGTTCTACTTTGCTATCCTCCTGATTGAAAACCCAGAAAAAAATACCGTTCTTGGTGCCAATATATTGCTTTGTGTCCTCTTTATCCTGAATTACATCTAACCTTTTTATTTGGTCTTTATTCTCTTCTAATGCCAGTAAAGCTTTTATTTTTTCATGGTGGCGGGCAGCAGTATAAGTACCATCAGGTTTTTCATCAAAAATATACCAGGCATCCCCTTTATTCAATTGTTCACATGATTGAAAAAATTTATTGGTTATATCAGTTATAACATCAAGCGTCATTTCTTCAGCCTGAATACTTGCATCTGTCAACCAGTGACTTTTACCATGTTTAGCAAGAATTTCCTGCAACTTGAAAGAAAAGTGTTCTGTTATTGCGTCAAGAAAAGCACTTTCATTAATAAAGAGTGGATACTGCGAAAAAAACTCATTCAACATAGCGTCACTCATATTCGAAGGACGGACAGCAAAATTGTCTGGATGAGATGGCAATCCGTAATTCCCGCAGATTTGCCTATACAAAAAATTAAACCAGTGAATATGATATAAACCAAAATCAATACGTTGTTTAATTTTATGCCGGGCTAAAAATAATGTAATATATTGTTTCAGCACATTGTATTTTGCTGATTGCTTTATTACATCAAAATTTTCCGTTCCGGTTATCATGTGAGTAGTTGCCATTAAAGCTTCAGACAAACGACTCTTAATACCTTCATAACACAGGTTCATTCCTTCTGAGCTATTGCTCAATATATTAATGATGCATTCAGGGTTAATCTGCTTTGACGCTGATACAGTTTCAGCTGGTTCTGATACGACTTCATCTGGTGTTGATGCAATATTATCTAAAGCTGCTACAACTTTATCCCGTATTTCTTTTGGGCACAAACAATTTAATTCCTTCAGCGTATTGACCAGCGCATGCAGCATAGGGTGCACGTCAGTAAACAACATGAACTGATCCTCTCTGTCTACTGCCTTACTGTCACTAATTTTATTCAGAAAATCATTTACTTGTTCCCCGACAGCTTTATCATTTAAAAAGAGCTTTGTGAATATTGAGAAATCTTTAACATTTTTAGTAAATTGCTGTAACAAAGCAGGATAACACTCACTCTGTTCTAGCAGAAATATATTTTTAGTTCCCTCTGGTACTCGTATAAGGGAATTAAAATATTTTTGTGGTACTAATTCTGTTGCAGCAGGTACAGCTAACATTATTTACTCCTTTGCCTATTAATGGCTCATCTCTAAATATTTCATTTTTGAATGTAGTTGTGTTAATTTTTGACAGATTTTTATGGGCATTACATATTGCAGATAATTACTGAAAGTCTATCCTGGGTAAGGATACCTGCATAAACAGACACAAGTTCTGGTCATTATTACCTGATAAATTACCTGATAATACTATCCTGATGATGTTTTCAGTTTACTATTTTTGTAAGCAATAAAAAAATATATAAAAAATAATAAGATACAATCTTTCTGAGAAAAAATTTTCTAACAAAATACACTATAACGTTATCTTTTTTGAGTTATAGCTTTTTTCTTTTTCATTA
>JAPORK010000040.1 GCA_026710285.1 Endozoicomonadaceae bacterium
TTAAAAAGATGACCAGAGGCTTCTTTACATATAATGTCTTATGCATGCAGTAACTTTTCTCAACCCGATGAAAGTTCACTTAATGTAACATCCAGCATGGTCGCTGATATGCTTTACTTTCTTGCAGCAGCAGCTCAGGCCCGCAGGATCGGCTATAACCAGTTACCATCACCTGAGTTTAAGTATAGTAGCGTAAGAAAAAGTGCATCAATGCCATCTGACTCTCGAATACACGCAGAAAAAATAGAACTGGCTGAACATCTTAAGCAATTAAAATTACAGGAAAGAAATACGCTTGAACCGATATCCTGTTTTGATCGTAATATTGAATATACTGCGTATTTTAAAAGATATTACCCTGAATTAATGGCAAGATTAGAAGAATTTGAAGAGGTAGCCGAAACGTCAGCTGAAATGAGCGCTGAACATAGTCAGCAGTTAAAATTATTGCTGGAGCGTGTCAATGAAAGTATTATGCAGTATATTGATTCTCCACCACAGGGTATCTGCGAAAAGGACACAAAAACAAGTCATATAAAGCTGACTTATCTTTTACGACGCCTGCATGCAACTAAAAAAAGTGTTGGGTTGGTGCATGAATCGGCTGAGTATCATCAACACCTTGAGAAGCTTAAACAGCTTATGTCGTTAGAAGTGCAAAATTTAAGTAAACAAGAACAAGATTTCGTTCGGGAAAATAATTTTCTAGCGCTGGCTACGGGTAATAATTTTTCTGCTCAGACAAAAGGAAAGATAAATGATACGGATCTGTCAGTCAGACTTTTAATAGTAAAGCTGCAGAAATGTGCTTCCTTTTCTCCTGAAAACATAACATTACTGATGGAATCTACCAAATTAAAACATACAGTTGCTTCTCTTGATGGGATGTATGATCTTATAAAATCCCGTAGTGAGAATCCGATGCTGGTTAAATTATTCACTTGGCGAGTTAAACTGGATGCTAAAGCTATCTATGACCTGCTGCTATCTAAAGGCATTCGGCATACTGAAAAACTCTCAGATGAAGGGTTACTCGCTAAAAAAATTCTCACTAAGGTCGGATCATTTCGTTATAAAAGTGAGAAGCATGTATCACCCCAAACAGTTCTGCTGTGGAATGCTGATGACTTGCTGCGTTTCTGGGAAGAGCATCACCATCTGGAGACACCTAAAAAGGAGATTGCCGCCTTTTTCAAAGCAAACGCCATCTTTATTCTAAGCTGTTTTCAGGAAGTAATCAGAGATCATGACAGTGACATTGAGGCGTATAAGTCTGTTTTTATACAAAAGTTAAAGCATAAATTTCCGGCAACCAGCGATATAAACCAGGGCAGATGGCGGAGTTTTAATAACCAGTTTAAACGATTAGTACCTACACCTGAAATCACAGCAGAAAAATTAACCGGGCTTGTTAATTCGCCTGAGCCGCTGCTTATCAAACGTGCAAAAAGGCTCCTTGGTGATAGAGGAATCAATACCTTAGCACTGGAGTGTGCCCAGGTTCAACTGGCTATTGAATATAATCAAAACCAACGTGATAAGACTCATGCAGCATCATCTGTCAAACCAGATAAGCTTGCAGATAAACCTGAAGAAAAAAGTCTTTTAGCCAAAGCGTTTATTACGAATGCAGATGTAACCTTTGAAAAAGGAAAGGTGGTGCTTCAGTCAACAGATAAACAGGTAGCAATATCTTCTGAAGTTCTCAGGAGGGTTGATAAAAATAATATCAGTCTGGGAGTTACATTATTAGATGATAACAGGCAGTGGTCAATCTTAGAAAGAAGTATTCAGGCTGACCGCAGCAGCAAATAAAGAAAAAGCTTCTGTATCAACAGGTCAGGATAAGAAAAAAGAAGGTGCAGCGGTAAAGATTGTTAGAAGATTTGGCTTTTCCAAATAATGAGTTATAAGATATCAATATTCGGATAAATTCAATATCACTATGTCCGTTCGCTGGCTTAGCTTATTGAAGCATGCTGTTCATCACATACCTGGAGACGGATTTCCCTTAACAAAATTATTTATTAAATTTTGCAGATAAAATCATGCTGAGGGAACAATAAGCATAAATATTTATCTAACCTGTATAAAAAAATATAAAACACTGTAAGTGCTTAGTACATTACGATAATAGTCAGAAAACGTTTATAACAATAATACTGTTAACCTTTATCTTATAAAAAATACAGTTCTTTGATAATTTTGAACAATTCTTCCCTGCTTATCTGCAAAAAAACAATTGAAAATGAATTTTGACTAAATTCTGAAATCATCAATTACTTCTACAGGTCAATAATAATGAAATTTACATCTGGAAAAGTAGCAATATTATTCTTTTTATTAACTGAACTAATCGCTTATAGTCATAATAATCTTGCAACATCATTTCTTAAGTATACAAATAACACTTATAAAAAAATGCAAGTGCCGTACAAAAAAAAAGATAATAATATTAAATCTGGACATCTGCCTGCAGCAAAATCAAAAAAAAAACCAAAACTGAATGATTCAGCAGATGACGATAATTCTGTATGGTCAAATGCTTTTAATTTTAATAAATTGCTGGGTTCAGAAGTAGATCCGC
>JAPORK010000106.1 GCA_026710285.1 Endozoicomonadaceae bacterium
GTTGATTAATCAGCTCATTACAAACATCTGTTGATAATATACTTTCCATTATTTTTTTATTTTTACAGTAAAATACTTGATCAAATAATCTTCTGTAATCATCATTATTGAAAAGTTTTACTATACTCATTTTTGAAAAATTTTTGATTTGTGACGCATTCAGATCACTTGTAATATCAGCAATATCGCCGTTATTATTTTCATACTTTTTGTATAAATACATCTCGAATAAAGTGACTGGTTCTGTTACTACAATATTAACATTTGACTTTAAATATTCATTAAAAAGCTTACATAGCTCATTTTTAAATACAGGGTTTTCATCTGTTTTATTTTTCAATAATTCAGACAGCTTAAGTTTTATAGCTAGTGGACATTTATCCAGTACATCCATTCCATTTCCGTCCAGAAAAAACGCTTTTATATCCTCAACCTTATCTGTTTGATTCAGTGCCTGAATTAGCAGAGTATAAACATAATTTTTTTCCGTTGGTTCCTCAAAATTAAGTGATGTGAGATGAGATAATTGTAATGGTATATGGTTTTTTTTGTCAAAAGCACAAGTGTCTCCCTTTTTTAGCGATCCTTTAATGGTATCTGACTCATCACAAACCCAGGAAAAAGCATCATCCATAGTACAAATGCCTAGTTTTTTTCCCTCTTTATTCTCAATTACCTTAAATACCTTCTGCGGGATTGTGTCATCTATTGTTTTTATTAATAACACTCGTATATTTTCATAAAAATAGGGAATAGAACACGTTCCGTCACTGTTTATTTCAATAAAATCACGTAAGTTTGTCGTCTCATCTGTATTTCCCTGCTTTAAGTGTTTGAATGGCGCAAGCAATTTACTCTCTATTTTATCAATAAAATCAGATGTAAAATCTTCAGATGGGATGTTTATAATTGACCTGGCATCTTTATAATGGTGAGGAAAAATATCTTTAAATATAGAATCAAATTTTTGTGCCATTTCATCAATAATAACGTACCTGGGAATAAGTAATTTACAAAGGAACTTAAACTTTGTATGAACTTCATCACTAACAATCTGCCGACCTGAAGCCAGTTTATCTTTAGATTTTGGCAATTTAAAAATATCAGATACGTTATCAGTAAGCGCATTTTTTACGTGTTTTTCTTCTGTGAGAAGATATACAAGATTACCCTCCTGATGCATTTCAAAAATAAATTTTCCTGCAAGATTATCAACTAAACTTTTTGCTACCAAAGTGCGTGAACTGTCTGGACCTTCTTCTCTTACAGCTTGCAAAGTACTTATGATTAGATCAAGATCGGAGTTGATACCCTGAACGCACATGTCTGCTGACTGTTCAATATTACACAGTAAATTCATTATAATTTCAGGCGAAACGACTGGGAGACTATCTTCAAGTAAATTCACCGCCAAATGTAGAGAAAAGCGTAAGCTATTAAAATCTGCAACAGTAATGTTGCTTTTTGATACAAACAGATCATAATACTTCGCTATTTTTTCACCGGCTTCTTTATTAAAAAAAGAACTCGTCAATGATGAAAATAATTGAGTATCGTTGGAAAATTGCCGACCTATGTCAGGAAATTCTTTTATCTGGGAGAGATCTGTAAAGTTTATTGTTGTCGGCACAAATGTGTTACAAGCTTCTTGTAATTTTGAGTTTACTGAAGAATCAGTGATCTTCGGCATTATTTACTCCTGGTTTATTTAACTGTTCAACTTAAATATGATGATTAAATTTTTAATGAACTATTAATGCTGATTGAATCTTTAACATTTCAAATAATCATTTCTGTTTTCCGCATTATTCTTATAAAGGTGTATTTTTATTTATTCTGATTTGCAAGTATTTTTTTATAAAAAAATACTTGCAAATCAGAATAACTTTCAATAAATACGGATTATAAGATTATAAAACTGCTCTATTGCTATATAGCAAAGCCACTACTGTAACGAATAAAAACTTACAAGTAAATATTTATTTTCATTTAATTCAATCATAATCAGGTATAACTTATCTCGTTAAAAAACATCTGAGTAGCAGGCGGGTTATAAACAAAATTATACTACTATGTCATTAGTATTAATGCTTATTGTATGAAGCGGCACCCTAAAACCGACCAACCTGGTTGAGATATAATATATCCAAAACTTATAATTTCAGCGGTAATACTGTATCCTGGCATGTAGATACACAAAATTAAATACTACATTATACTTCCATGAAAATTACATATATTCCACCAAAATCACCTTGGGTATGAACTACCCTCTTTAATTATGAATATTCAATATGCTAAAAAACAATTCGTATCTACTCTGTTAGTACTCATGTTTTGTCTATTACTATTTTGCTTCCAGCAATTCTGTTTATCTGTATCCGGTGCTTCTGTTATTAAACATATATTCCAAACTGGTTTGCATATAAATCCACCAATATTATTAAAAAAAAATCATCTTACTTTTATTACTTCAAATACTAAAAAAAATCGTAACTCAAGTACTATTACAGCAGAATCAGGTATCAATACTCCATGGTCCAATGCCTTCAATTTTAAAAAAGTGTGGGGAACAGCAATTGACCC
>JAPORK010000307.1 GCA_026710285.1 Endozoicomonadaceae bacterium
ACCAGTGACCCAATGATTAACAGTCATTTGCTCTACCAACTGAGCTATCGGGGATAAACAGAAAGAAATAGTACTGATAATATTTCAGTTTGTCAACAACTTTATAAATCTTATTGCATAATTATTAATTTTTAGATAATCCAATACAGTTTTTCAGACAATCCAATACAGCCGAAAGTTTCTAAAAGTCTGTCCATAATCTTTTCACAGATTAACATATTGATAGAAAGCTGCGGTTTTTCAGTTTTCCTTGATTGCATAGCACCACGATACGCCGAAAAACAAACACTTCCTGATTTCCCACCATTGCTATTTTCTGCAAAGAATTATGAACTAGCTCTAAATGTCTTGACATGATAGCTGTTGGACAGCAATACTATTCGTAGTACGCACAACAGCATTTTTACTATTAAAATATAACATCGTGGGCTTGTGTAATAACATTTCTTCCGGTAATAAATGTGCATAAGCACAGATAATCACACGATCACCTACTGATGCTTTACGAGCTGCTGCTCCGTTGAGAGAAATAATACCAGATCCTGCTTCTGCCCGAATAATATAAGTTGTCAAACGCTCACCGTTATCTTTGTTGTAGATTTGAATCTGTTCAAACTCACGAAGACCCGTCATTTTAAGCCAGTTTTCATCAATTGCACAAGAACCGTCATAATTAAGCTCTGAATGTGTGACAGTTACCATATGTAACTTAGCCTTCAATACTACATTAAACATTTATTCACCTTTGTTAAATAAAAATTATTTATCACTCAGCAATATTAATTTATTTCTTTGACTTCCTCCTCTTCCTGAAGGAAGGGGATTCCTAATTCACAGGGAACAGCTAATTCAACAAAAAAAGTTACACGGGTCTTACATTTTTAAAGGCTTCAACCGCCAGCCCGGCGGTAAATTCATGTTTTGCATTTTAACACGAAAAATGAAAAGGACAACAATTAAAATAGAAAACCTGTAAAAATATACTTGTCACCTTATATCCCTGCCCTGAAGGATAAGGTTTTACGGTATGCGGGATAAATTTTGTTGACCACTACATAAATAACATCAATGCCCCGGATCTATTTTCAGATGAATCATTATCAATAAAATCTGATTGTTCACCGTTGTCGTCTTGAATACTATCGATTTTATCATTTAAACTTTCAGGCATAACAGTCATTGATTCTGGGTTTAATGCTTCATTCAACCTACTGACTGATATTCGTTGCAATTTACTGTTTTTTTCTGCCATATTTCCTAATAAATGTTTAAATTCTTCAGCATTAGGGTTAGATCTCTTGATCAGATCAAAAGCAGTTTTGTGTTTTGATGCCTCTTTATATACATCAATGGGTAGACAACTTAAAGTATCTAAAATATTCAGTTTTTTCATCATCACTGCTAAATGAATTGGTGCCAACGCTTTCCCTTTACCGTTTTTCAAGTAGCCTTTATATGTTGCCAAATTAGGATTAAGTCCTTCTATCTTACATATCCTTTGCAGCATATATGAGTCTCCTAATAAAATAGCACGATCAATGATTTTTGCACCATCCTTTGTATCTGAACTATTAACCTTAAGATTTGTATGTTTTATTAACTTGTCGAAAAGGTCATAACAATGGTTTTCCATTGCAACATGAATAGCTGACTCTATATCAATCATGGGGTTTTCAAGAAATTTTTCAATAATATCTTCATAATCCTCATTAATGTTATTCAAGATTGCCGTCGCCAGAGGCGTTAATCTCAGCCGGGTATTTCTAATTTTTGGATTAAGATCACATTTACTTTTGATTAACCACTTAACAAAATCCTTACGACCCTCGGCTGCTGCCAGGTGTAAGGCTGTTTCACCTATATTTGTTGTGGCATCGCGATCAATATAATGAGATGAAAGAAGTAAGGCAAAACAAAATGCACTACCATGGACAGTCGCAAAGTGGAGGAGATTATAACCATTAGCAAGTTTTAAATCGTTGAGACCGGTTTTATCATTACAATAATACGGCTTCAATTCATTAAAAGTTCCGCTAAAATCATAATATACTGCAAAAAAAGGAGCTGTCCACTTATACTTATCGTCAGTTACATAAAGATCAAGTTTATTGGTTTTTCTATTTGTTCCCTTGGACAATATTTGATAAACCATTTCTTTTTTATTTAATATCACCGCAAGAATAAGTGAATTGAACTCTCTATACTCGAATACGGATTGATTCAAATTAACTGCTTCATTTGAAGCCAATCTTTTTACAATATTTATTTGATCTGATAAAATTGCAACACCAAGATAAGATATCATTTCGATATCTTTTGGAGTAAAGTCTATATCATTTTGATATTTCAGCTTAGATTGTATCTCCTCACTAACTTCAACTCTTTTATTAAAATTAAAACCTTTTTTTATAGCCTTCTTAATGATTTTTACATCTCCGGTAAGACAAGCATTTAAAATTTCTTGAGATTCTTTGTCAGATTTGCTAGATTTAGAACGAAATAAATGACCTAAATGACGAAAAGAATTCCTATTCGATCTGGATTTTTTAGGCTGAAGAGATGGGCTGTCAGTAGTACTG
>JAPORK010000445.1 GCA_026710285.1 Endozoicomonadaceae bacterium
TATTTCAAAGGCTTT
Organism: Endozoicomonadaceae bacterium; assembly: GCA_026710285.1. Lineage (GTDB taxonomy): Bacteria > Pseudomonadota > Gammaproteobacteria > Pseudomonadales > Endozoicomonadaceae > JAPORK01. The sequence goes on from JAPORK010000445.1 coordinate 16, forward strand.
CAGTCTCTGTTCTGCATCAGAAATGGATTTTGGAGAAAGCTCTGCATTGATTTTTTTGAGGTCAATATTTGTTATGGTACTATCGTTGTCAAAATCTGTCTGTACTAAAAGGTTAAATTCTTTTGCTTCTATATTATCAGATGTGAGATCAGATGTATAAGGTGATTTGAATGTTAACTGCTTGACTTCTCCTTTAACAGGACTTGTGATATGCGCTATCATTTTGCTTATTGCAAGTTGTGCATTTTTTTGGTTTACAGTATCGGGAGACATCTGCTGTTCTTCAGAATGCAAAAAAACATCAAGGAAGAATGATAACTCTTTTGCGCTAACTCCTTCAGCACTCAGAATTTTTATTTTTGCATCACAAGAAAAGTCGTTTAAGCTGCCTCTAATCTGAACTTTGTTCTCTTCAGGTCGCATGACCGTAAATCTTAAGGTTTTGCAAAGAGTATTTTTAGTGTCAACGGGTCGAATGCCAAGAAAACCTTCAACATCTAACTCCATAGTTCCGATATTGCTTTCAATAAAAGGTTTGTCGGGAGATGCATGTGGATAAATTTCCAGGTGTATATCTTTTGCTGTTCCCGGAAAATTTATGCCATCCAGCTGTTTTGTAATATTCTGAACAACTGGAGGTTGATCTGTTTTTTCTCCGGGGAAACCGAGTTTTTCTGAGTTTGCCTGAGTAATATCAAGATTAATACAAGCGCTACCTTCAAGCTTATGCATGTGTATGTTTTTTAGTTGCCCGGCAGAATTGAAAATGCCTGATAAATCTCCATCTGCCTGATCTATCTCTAATGTAAATTCTGTATCTAAGAATTGATTTACTTCTGGTGCTGTCGTTCCGTTTGATGATTTGAGAGGTTGTTTTAATCTGGTTGAATCCGGAAATATTGCAGAAAATCTAAATCCTTCCACTGACATACAACCCTTTTGACCTATGGGGAGATTAACATGGTCGGCAGAAAGTTTTGATGCCATGCAGTTGGCTGTAATTTTCAGTGGGGTTTGTGAAGTTTCATTAATAAAGATTAAATGTAAATCTTTTGCTTTACCTTTAGTGATATTAACATCACCCTGTGTGTCACCATAAACTTCAGAAAAAGAGATTGTATTGACATTTTCTTCATGTTTTGTCTTTATTCCGGATAAATTTATACCTGCGGACATTTTTTCAGATTGTAACTTTTCAGCTGGTACAGATGCTATGTCTTTTAAAAAGGAAGGAAGGAGTTTTGCATATTGATTAATATCAAGATCAATATACATTTGATTGCAGCTGCTACATTTTTTTTCAAAATTATAATCTAAATGATCTGCCAGAACAGTGAAATCTGCTGTTGCATTCTGATCCTGTGCGGTTTTATCTTTGATTTCCCCTTCTAACGTGAAGTTATTTAAGGAGATATTATCAGGTCTAAGTAAATTAATTAATAAATCTGTTGTTTTTGGATCAGTGGTTTTTGATTTCTTTTTTCCAGCAAGCTTTTTAAAAGAGTTCCAGACAAGCGTGGTACCAAGCTTAAGACCAGCTTCCGCAAGATTGGAACTTTTTAGTAATTTTTTTATCCCCCGGGTATCAGTAAAACTTAGAGTAATTGTTTTACTGTCTAATTTAAAACGTCCTGAAACTATACGACCATCTTCAGAAGGGTATTGTGCGTTGACATTGACAGTGGCTCTGATTTCAATATTTTTATATCCTTCAGATGCTGTAATCTTCTCTAAGGTTATTTTAGCGTCGATGACTTTGAAGGCAGGATCTAAAAAGGGCAGATTAAAATTTTCTAACTTAACTGTCTTTGATTTACCATGATGGTATACCTTATGAACAGCAGCTAACAGTTTACGGCCCTTAGAATAAAACTGAAGTAATCCGGTTTTTTGTTTTCCGGCGTTTTTTTCTTTTGCAGCTTTGGCTTTAGGAGTAACTTTTTTGTTGGGCGATTGAGTACAAGCGTCAGTTGATTGTGTCTTTTTTGTAATCTGTGCAGAAGTATCTGACTGCCTAGTGAGTTTTTTTCTATGAATAGCTTCGAGCTCATCGATTTGCTTCATCTCTTCTTGTGAGCTACTGATATCTCTAAGAACTTTAATACGCTCAGACTGTTCATTAATTTTTTGTGAGTTTTTGATTACATATTCCAGTGCACAAACTACAAGATTGCGTTTTTCCTTCAATATGCTCTGGTGAATCCGCGGATCAAATATTGCGTCTATGAATTTAAGGATACGTATTATACTTTTAGATTGTTCTGCTACAGATCGCTGTGCTTTATATATATTTGTAGTGTCCGCTACATTACTGGTTTCGGGCGAATCTGGTATTGTTGGTCTTTGCGAGTTATTAGGTGATAGGTTATTTTGCATAAAAAATACATTAATAGATTTAATTCAAAAAAAAGGCAAAATTTAACAATATTCTAACTGCATTGGTTGCTGTTAACACCACTAATATTTCATAAATTCAGTTGAGTGAAGTTGTTATTTTAACAAAATGAGAGTTGTTTAAAAACAAATTTCTTCCGCTTATAGGACTCACCTTTTCATTAG
>JAPORK010000562.1 GCA_026710285.1 Endozoicomonadaceae bacterium
ATGCCTTTGGAAGCAATAATCCCATTATGAATACCGACCCTTCCGGGAATATACCACATTGGCTTGGGAATGTATTCGGTGCACTCAATTATGCAGGAACCCTCGGTTTTGCAGCTCTGCATCGCAGATGGGCAATGATTACCGGAACCGCTGTGATGATGGGATTAAGCATCGTTACGACTGTTGCTACACTTGTAGCTGAAGGTGCTCCACCATTATTAACCGCTGCAACCGCAGGTTATGCAGTCGGTATAAACGGTATTTTTGTTGCCTCTGCAGCCACACCTAATAAAGGGTTTAATATAGCCGGTGCAATTATCGGTGGTATCGATGCTGCGGTTACACTGGCTACAGCTAGTATAGGCATTGCCAGTGCAGGCGATTCTTGGGTTAAAAGAATTATGAATGTTGAAACAGATGGTATAATTACAGGTCGTAAAACAAGAAGAGTAGTGATGGAGTTAAGACATTTTGTTGAAGATGATGACAAAGGACGCATTCCTGTTGGGAAACCACCTCCATTGCCTTTGTTTATAAAAGATCGAGATGAGCTGAACAGCATTTGGAGTACCCACTTTAGCAAGAATACACAAGAAATGACTTATGTTGATATACCATCTCTGCTGGGTATTGCATACGAAATGAAGCAGCCAATAGATAAAGAATTGTTGGATGATTTAATATTAGCGGAAAACAGAGTAAAGGTAAATCTGATAACAAAGGAAGTGTATTATGACGAAGTAGAAGCAATTGCAAAATACTTTGGTAATTTTAACTTATATAATGGTGTTGATCTTGAGAATGTCCTGCCACCGGACCTGGGTGCTGTTGTTATAGGATATATGGCAGAAACAGGAAAAAGATTTACAGGCTATTTAATCTATTATCCTTCTTTTGGTTCCAGTGAAACGTGGGCCTGGCGGAAGTATCAGGCTTTTTCCAGGAGGGGAAATAGTTATATTCGTTTTCGACATCATTCAGATAAAAAATTGATGGGAGATGATGGTCCTTTAAAAGTAACTGCTATTATGTATTTACATAATAGCTTTTCTATAAGCTGAGTATTATTAAAAAATTTCTAACAGCTCTGAAGCTTGTGTTGCTTTTTACAAACTATACATCAACGTTTATTTGAACTTTCCAGAAGCAAACTGGTTGTTTTCTTATATTACCTGGTCTGCTATATTTCATATTCACAGAATCAAATAATTAATCTTTTTATGATAGCCAGATTAAAAAATATTTTTTAAGAAAGATAAATTTTTCTATTGCCTAAAACTATATAATTATTTTATAGTGCAACATCTATGCCATATGTCAATATTATCTTATAAACATATACGTACAGGTACAATGGTATTTCTTATTCTGTTTTTTCTACTTGTTCATCTCTGTCTGATGATATCTACAGTGTCATCTGCATACAAAACTCATCAGACAACCATACAATTTCAGCAAAAAAATAGTGAGCAGAAAAAAAATCAAAATGAAAACAAAAAACTTAGTGGAGAAAAAGCTAATTCTACTTTATGGTCCAATGCTTTTAATTTTCAGAAAACATGGAACACTCAGACAGATCCCCGGACAGGTCTGTTTTTTGCTCATATAAAAACAGGCAGCCTGATCAGCAATACAGGGCATGGACCAAACATTAACCTGGAAGTTAATTATAATAGCAACAGCACAGGTAATCCGGATGATCTGGGAAAAGGATGGAGCTGGAATCTGACTCATTTCAATCCTCAAAGTAATCAGTTGTTTACTTCTCAAGGGAAGAGTTTTAATTTACAAAAAACATTTAGTGGTCACTGGTGGCCTCGCTACCATAAACTGCATGATCTAAAGATCGATGGCAGCAAAAAAAATTATTTCCGTATTACCTATACCAATGGATTACGGGAAATACTTAATCATCAGGGCTACGAAATAAGACTGGAACAGCAGAATGGCAGAGGAGTTAATTTTTCTTACCGGGCAAGAACACATCAACTGACATCTATAAACGATGATCAAGGTAATAAAATTATCCTGCTCTGGCACAAAAATTATCTTACTGTAATTAGTCATGACAGTGATGGCAAACCAGTGAGAATTAATCTGTATTTTATTAATAACGAATTACGTGAAGTTACTTTGCAAAGTAACAGAAATCAGTCAGACCCGGGACTTCATATTAGTTACCATAACAATCTGCTTAACAGTCTCCGTTCCTCTTCCGGTATGGAGAAGCATATCACCTATGATTGCAATAATGCGATGAAAATTGCATTAAATAACAACAGCAGAATAAATGCCTCATGTGTTGTAGTCAAAGAAGTTATAAATCCTGGATCTTTTCAACCTGAAAGAGTAATTAACTATGCATATGATCAGAGCAACCATAATGAACATAACTATCTTGGATTTAACTCAGGGTTGGAACGATTATCAGGCATAGCTACAGATGTTCTGTTTGAAGCACCAGTAAATTATACTTATCAAACGACAGAAGATAACGGACTTATTAAGCAGATTAGAACTTATAATAAATATCATCTGTTAATCAATGCACAGTTAGT
>JAPORK010000320.1 GCA_026710285.1 Endozoicomonadaceae bacterium
CGAGTTCTATTTTGCATACTACCAAAAAAAGTGATAAGCCTTATTGTTAAGCTGCCATTATGGATGCTAATTTAGCCATAGGCTGCTTCGCTCCGGCAACACTTGCTTTCAGCTCACCCAATTCAAACAATACACTCCTTAACTCATCTATATTATCAGCATCAATTGCCTTAGCACCACGTTGTAGTAACAACTGGTATTTTTCCGGATCAGTTGCCAGGTACGCCTGATCTTTATGGTATTCAAATATTTCCAATAAAAAGCCAGGATTTTTCCATATTTCAGTGCCGTTAATTGTTCCCATTTCTTTTAAGTGTGCTTCAGCTTCCTGGAACGCTTTCTGATCACCTTTATCAATACATGCCAAAGCATTATTTTTATGCGAATCAAACCGATTTATAACTTCTGAACCTACATTTTCGCGATTGTAGTCATCAAACATATTTGCCTCTTGAAGAATTTCCTGCTTTAACACCTTTCCACGGTTTTCAGGAGAATGTTTCAGCTTAGATATTTGCTGGCGTATATGTCGTGCTTTTTCTGTTACAGCGCGGGTCGTTTCGCCTTCACTGGCATTATCCAGGACATCATGTTGCGACTCTAACTCTTTTTCGATTTTTTCGTATTCTTCGTTAGCGCTACATCCAATGGCATTTTTGACATTATCAAGATCTTTCTCTGCATCTTTCAGTACTGATTTTGCCAGTTTAGTACCGCTGTTGAGATCAAAGGACTGATGACCAGCCTGATCAACATAGAATTTTGGTGTATCAAAGCTCTGACCAGTGGATGCCAGTTCTACCGTTGCTGTTAACAATCCACTATCGCTCATTTTCCAGTGAAATATGATCTCATCGCCTTCACGAATTTTCATGCCATATTCCAAATCGTTCCCTGAAACCCGGAAAACACCAATGCAGAGATTGAGTTCCGGCTCCGACACACCTTCATCCTGGTATAGTTCAAAATCCAGATGTTCTTCTTTTTTACCATATGGCAGATCAAGAGCTGCCCTGAATTTTTGAGAACCTTTAGCTGGTAATGAAGTTCCTTTTTCAAGTATGGCAATTAACTTATTTCTATTGCTGTTTGTTCCTTCCCGAACCTTAACAGCAATAGTTTGTGTGGCTGGTACACCAATTGAACTGGCATGCGTGCGGGTAATTACAAATTGTGCTGCAGCTTCCTTAACTGGCTTACCTGTTTTATCAAAGACAGTAGCGTGGAAAGAATTTTTACCCATTTCGCTCAGATACAGGTCAACTGATGTTTTATTGGTAACTGGTATACGACCAGAAGTCCAGCCAAAAGCACTATTAATCTCTACTTCACACCCGTCAGCAATATTAGAAGACTTTAGACGTAATTTGGCTTTATCATCAGATGAGCGTGATGGATAATCGTATTTTATATTAATCTTGCCCGTTACTTCCTGTGAAGCACGAGAGGTTTTTCTTTTTGTGGTTTCACCATCCCATACGTCCCATTCGCGGCTTTCACAGTAAATAGCAGCGCCCTGAGCAACAGCGGTCATTGGATCAACCTGCAGATCTGCTGGAATACCAAGGTCCTGGGAAACAGTACTACGTATGTAGGGCATTTTTGTTGGACCACCGATAAATACAATGCGATCTATATCCTCATAGCTGTATCCATTGTCTTTTAATATTTTTCGTGATAATTCGATAGTTTTTTGAACTTCTTCGGAGATGAGTTGTTCCAGATCGGTTCTTGTTAATTCCACTTCAAGGTATATGTCGTTTCCATTTTCATCTTGCACTCTTACCTCATCATCAGAAGCAAAAATTATCTCTTTCTCCATTGTAGAAAGATTTATTTTAGCTTTTTCTGCGGCTAAATGTGCAATTCGAATAACACGACGGTATTTTTCCTGCTTCTGAAAGTCATCCGGCAGATTAAAGTTTTCCATAATCCATGGTCGTACATAACTGTTAACGATAGCCCGGTCAAAATCCCTGCCACCCAGCATATTAATACCTTCATGAGCGATAATATTGATGGCGCCCGAAATGCTTTGTATTTTTTTTTTAAAAAATGTACCTCCACCGAGATCGTACACAAGGAACTGACCGTTTTTATTTTTGCTGCAGGACATGGCAGCCATGGCGGCAGCAATTGGCTCTTGCAGTAAGGCTACTTTCTCTAAACCAGCCATTTCAGCAGCACGGATGGTGGCTTCAGATTGCATTTGATTAAATGCTGCCGGAATAGTGATAACAGTACCATTGATTTCTTCGCTACCCGACTCGGTGAAAACTTGTCCGATAAGCTGTTTTAGAATATCGGCACTGCACTCTTCAGATGAGAATGCAAGAGACGATGCCTTGAGATCAATCTTAGTTGATGTTCCCATAAGGCGTTTAAAACCTGCGGCTACGTTTTCCGGTGATAATAGTGTTTGGTCATAAGCCCGTTTACCATATAGCTTATGCCCGCGTTTGTCCACATAAATAACAGATGCAAGCGTATCGCTTCCCTCGGAAGTTTTATAAACTTTTACTTCTGAATCGTTATATCCAGCTACGGCACTGT
>JAPORK010000088.1 GCA_026710285.1 Endozoicomonadaceae bacterium
GATTAAAAGCATTATAATAAATATGATTTCCTTCTCCGTCTGTAGTCATATTTCCAGCTATATCATAACTGAAGTGATGGATAGAAGGCGAGTGATAATTCCATGTTGTACTGATTTGTTGTAAACGTAATGGTGCAGAATAATCAGAGTAAGTATAATAAGTCGTTTTGTTCAGTGTCTGTCTTTGTGCAGAATTTTGTAATATTTCCTGCAAAGAAGTTATTCTGTTCAGAGAATTAAAAGTATAATCCTGTCTTATAATTATTGGTGCATGGTTAAGGTCTAATCCGCTGAGTGCAGTATCCCGTGGACATAATGGCAATCCGGATGAACCTTCACAAGTCATGGTCACGAGATTATCAAGTGCATCATAATGATAATGCAAGCGTGCATACTGATGTAAATCATCCTGATGAATCAGTGTGGTGATATTATTATCAGCATCATAACGAAAATACCATGCAGACAGTAACTTACCTGCGAGTCTGTCTTTAATAGTGAGCGGATGACCAAAGTGATCATACTCAAGACAGCGATCCATACCACTACCATAGTGCAGAGATTTAAGACGGGAAAAATCATCATAATTTAATACCGATAAGGTATCAGAATAACCATAATGACTATGATAAGTGACTTCTTTTTCTCTGCTAAAAACGTCATATGTAGTTTGTATTTTATTGTTACCAATATCAGTCACACTGATAATACGACGATTTTTATCATATTGCCAATTTAACTGATAGTCATGATAACTATTTTCTCCTGAATGGATGAGTTGGCGTATAAGACCATCAGTGTCATAAAGAAAGGTAGTTTTGCCAGTAATATCTTTGCGTGTTTTTATTAGCGTAGTCACCGGATCATATTGAAGTCGTAGCTGCAACTTTCCATCAAGCCATTTTGTTATTGGTAAACCAATTTTATTATATTGGAAAGTAACAGTGTGTCCTGCCGGGTTGGTGGTGCCAGATAGCTTGCCATCGTCAGTATAGGTGAAGGTGGTATGATGTCCGTCTTCACCTGCACTCCATAGCAAATCACCTGCACTATTGTATTCGGCTGAAGCTAATAAATAATACCCACCAGTTGCAGGCTTTGACCAGGACTGAATTGCATGCCCGTTTAGATCATAGATTTTGTGAATAACGTCACCTGCAGGATTCATAACATCTGTCATCTGTCCCAGAGCATTATAATATTTTTTCATTGTGCGCCCCAAAGGATCTGTTGTGTTAATTTCACGACCAAAACCATCATAAGTAATAGTGGTCACTTTTGCATTAGTAGTTTTAATAATTTTATCAGTGACACTGCATAAAGTAGTAGCGGGAGGTAATGGCTGATTACTAGTGGGTAGTAATAGCATTTTAACCGGCTGATATAATACATTAGCCAGTGTAACAGAAACAGCAGAACGCCTGTTCTGTTTACTTAACTGATAGTTGACAACGCAGCGAAGGGCATCATCATATTGAGTGACAGTCGTTTGCTTATCCGGCAGATAAAGTTTAACTATCCGACCTGATTCATCATAATCTTGTGTAGTACGCAGAGATTTTATTTTTCCGGATTTCTCAATAATATAATTGGCTTTTTCAGCTATATGTCCAAAATGGTCATAAGTCGTTTTTTGTAATGGAATCCAATGACCAGGTTCTAATTCTCCATTATCAGTCAGTGCTTCGGTAAAATACATCAATATACGTCCTGCACCATCAAAAGTAATTTTTTGTTGTAAACTGTTAACTGAAGTGATCAGCAACTGATTGTATTGTGGTGAAACGGTATAGTGATAATATGTGTGCATTGCAAATTTAGTGTCTTTAGCAAAATCTGTTTGTATCAGTCTTCCCCAGTGATCATAGTAATAATAGGTAATATTTCTTCCTTTTGAATCGCTACTTTGCAGGAGCTGATTAGTAAATAAACTGGTGGTCACCAGTGAAGATCGTCGCTGCTTTCCTAAACCGGTATCAGTGGTGAAATAAGTAGTTTTTGTATGATTTTTTGAATCATAAAAATAACAATAATGCTGAATAACTGAATGTACCGTTGATGGTTGTTGTATGCTTCCGCTCATAACAGTTTTTTTTATTAAGCCGTAAGTAAAAATATTCTCCGGATCCTGATAATAATAATTAGCTTTAGTTGTATATTCTTTACCAGCCTGCTGTATCTGATGATCAAGAACCAACCTGTATCCATGGCTATTGTAATTAATCATCTTTCGATAATAGTTATGAATTATTACGAGAGGTGGTAAGGGTATCGTTGTTTTTGCCGGAAGAGTAGCTACCGATTTATTTAATGTAGTAAAAAGCCAGCCAGAGGGCGTTGCCGGACAGGCAGAATCTCCGGATTCAGGACAGTAATGAATTTGAGTTGAACGACCAAATATATCTGTATGCTTAATTATTCTTCCATTATCATCATACTGCATTGTCTCTGTTGTTATAGCAGGAGTTTTAGCCATATTACTCCAGAGTCTGGTAACTATTTTTAAAGGAAGACTGTAAGTAACCGGAAGATCTTTAAAAGAAGTGTGAG
>JAPORK010000417.1 GCA_026710285.1 Endozoicomonadaceae bacterium
TTGTTCTTCCGTCTGGTAAATGTACACGGAGACTTCTACCTGAATCATCATACTCCTGTGTTGTAGTTAATGTTTCTGTTTTACCAGACGGAGAAATCATATAAGTAGATTTGGCTGTTACACGACCATAGTTGTCATAAATAGTTTTACTAACAGGGACCCATTGGTTAGCAATCGCTTTTCCATCATCTGATAAGGCTTCACGAAACTGCATCAATGGTCTTCCTGCTCCGTCAAAAATAGTTTTACTTTGCAATCCATTAGCGGCTGTGGTCACCAGTTTATTATGATTTGGAGAAACCGTATATTGATAATAAGTCTTTGCAGCAAAAGGTGTCCCGATATTCAAATCTTTTTCAACCATCCTGTCCCACAAATCATAGTGATAGTTAATAGTATTTTTACCTGAAGCATCCGTCTGTTGTAATACGTGATTAGTGAATAAGCTGGTCGTAACAAATGCAGAAAATTGTTTTTTTCCTGCACCTAATTCAATCGCACTGTATGTTGTTTTACTGCGACTGTCTGGACTCATTTTATAATAATAATCATGAATAATTTCATGGAGTTTGGATGATTTGTGAGCCTTATCTGTTAGTATCGTCTGTTTCAATAATCCGTAGGTCAGACTGTTATCTGCATTCTGATAATAATGGCGGGTTGTTGTAATTTCCTGTGCTCCTGATTGCGCTGTTTGATGGTCCAGCACTAAAATATAACCAGTCCCTTTTCGGTTTGGTAGTTTACGATAGTAACTACGGCTAATAACCGGTTTAAGCTGAGTTGATCCGGTACTGGCAGGCCAGGAAGTGACAGATTTTTTTAGTGCACCCAAATTCCAGCCATCAGGTTCGGCAGGACACTGTGTATCTCCTTTGAGTGAGCAATAATCGATTTCACTTAAACGACCATAAGCATCTTTATGAGAAATCATTCTTCCTAGCTTATCATAACTGTAAGTTTCAGTGGAGGTTGCCGGTATATCTGAATGCTCACTCCAAACACTTTTAATAATTTTTAATGGCTGACTATAAGTCAGTGGTAATTCTTCAAAAGAAGAGTGAGCACAACCATTGGGTTCATTTGCACGACAGAAAAAAGTTTGTACTTCTGATAAACGATGACCGGTACGATCACTGATTCTTTGATCATCAATGAGTAAGTGATATTTGTCGTAGGTGCGAACTTCACGAAAGATCCCGTTATCTTCCTCTGTCTGATAGGTATAACTAACCGGTGCTTCAAACAAAATATCTCTTTTTTCAGAAGCAGTTGTTGCCAGTTGAGCATTAAAACCCAGGTAATTATGTTCATTACTATTGGTTTTACTATATTTGTATGTTTCCTGCATAATGGGTTGCCCTGCACCCGGATCAACACTTTTACTGGTAATGACACAAAGTGCATGAGCTAAAAAATTTTCTACTCTGCTTATTTTCATTGCATCAGTACAATTATAAGTAAAGGTTTGTGTTAATCCTGTGGGATAATTTGTTTTGGTAAGCAGGTGACCAATATAAGTGAAATTTAAACCATAACCGTTATGAAGCTGTTTTAAAGGTAATATAACCTTACGTAGTTCACTGTTTTCTGTATTGAGTAGTACTGAAACTGGCTGCCCTTCACTGCCTTTGCTAATCACTTCTATAGCGTTTTTTTTATATGACAGTATAATTTTATGCCCCTGATCATCACTGACAGACTGCAGCTGATGAGTTCCTTGCTGATAACCAAAATGTACCTGCCAGCCATTTTGTTGTTGCAGTGTTATTTCATAACCTTGATGATCTAAGGTTTCCCGTAAACCATTGGCGTAAGTAATAACAAAATGTTTTTCTTTTGTACCACCAATATGAATATCATGCATTTTATGATACAAAGGATACCACTGACCATTATTTTTTTCTTGTAGATAAAAGTTTTGACCTATAGAGGTTACCAGGTTATTGGTTGCTGGATTAAAGTGGGTTAAATTCCAACTCCATCCTGTTCCCAGTCCGTCAGCATTGGTACTGGCGTTGCTACTATAGTTAACTTCCAGATCGATGTTTGGACCATGTCCCAGGTTACTGAGTAAACTACCCGCTTTAACGTGTACACTTAAAATACCGATTCCCGGATCAATTTGTGCTCCCCAAGCACCTTTAAAGTTGAAAGCATTTGACCATGGACTACCTTCGGATGATTCTGTTGCAGATAAGGCCACCTGATGACCAGGTAATTTTTTTTTATGATTATTTTTATGTGAAGGAAACAGAGCAGATGAACAGATAGCATTCGACGTATAAAAAATAAGTAATACAGAAAATAATTTTATAATATTTGTTAATATTAACTTCTGTTTAAGTAATTGAAATTTCATACGGATACTATTTTTTTTATTTTAAATGGTTATAAATTTATTGTTTACAAATTACAATTATTAATAATGCTCAGGATAGTTTTGAACATTAATTGTCTTGTAGTTAACAGGGTGCTTATAAACGTCCATGAGTTTTTATATTGTACGTATAAATCTTATTCTTGGAAAATTTTTTCATAAGT
>JAPORK010000504.1 GCA_026710285.1 Endozoicomonadaceae bacterium
ACAGGCTCAGCCCACGGTGTATTCAGTAAAGGTTTATATATTCAGCAGAAAATAAAACTGTGAACAAAAATCGGCACTTAAAAAATGTGACTAAGAGACAGGACTGAGGGGAAGAAAATCTGACTGGCAAAGGCGCTGTGGGCTAACGGCAGGGTCTGAAGGAAGCCATAGGAAGTCAGAGGTACACAGCGAAAGCGAACCTGATTCGGCAGGTCGGGAGTGGTAAGCATGCGTCATAATGCGAAGCCCAATACTCAGTCAGTCCCGGCATGTGCTTGAGGGTGGAATCTCTGACAGGGACCCGTTTAGTAACCGGGGAAGCCTGGCAGCGTATCTTGATAACGGTAATGTCCACTTTATAACAGTCAGCGATTACATTCACATTGGATTGTATGAGTCCAAATGAGAATGAAGAAGTCATGACAAAATTAGAAAATGTTTCTTGACTGGATTGTAATAAAAAGGTTGACCATATCATTATCTATTTGTTAATAAAGGATTTTTATTAAACCAAAAACGCTGAACTGGGGTAATAGTAATAAACAATACTGTTATGTATTACCCGTTGTTGGGTAGTATTCTCATTTTGCTGCGCCTTTACTCAAAGCGTTTTACTGTAGTCTTAGTCAGCTGTTTTTATTCTTACAGTGTTGTGCAATATAACCACTTTGCTGAGCTTGTGGAAGATTTTTAGCTTCCCAGTGTATAACAACCTCCATGCATGATTCTAACTCATGAGAAGAGAGTTTTTCTCCCTCGGGTTTTTTACCTAACTCAACCATTGTTTTCAAGTTGTCAACAATTTCCGGAGTTAACTGATCAACCAGTTCACTAATGTTATCAAATGAGTCTCTTTGTATTTCCTGTAAATAATTATTATCAGACATAATGAAACCTTTAATTTTGTATAAGTTATATACCTATACGACGGAATTTTTTAACAGCTCATCAGTTAAAAAATCTGCTCCACAAACGAACAAAGGCTTTTTTAAAAAATAAGCTATTTTTAAATCAACATATTAAGATGGTTGCTGAATTATTTGTACAATAAATCACTGGTACAAACTATGAACAACCGATGCGCTATCAATCAGTGTATGCCATCTTAAACCTTAAGCAGCGGACGAATACCAACAGCCCGTTTAACCTCATTTAATAGTGGTTGTGCAACACTGCGTGCTTTTTCAGCTCCTTTTTGTAAAACTTCTTGCACGTAGTTTATATCCTGCATTAATCGCTCATACTGGTTGCGATAATCCTTTAAGTGTTCATTTAAAAATTCAAATAATTCCTGTTTCAATACTCCCCATCCGGCACCTTCTGCATATTGATTATGCTTAGCAGCAATTTCTTCTTTGCTGGCAAAAGCAGCAAAAATTTGGAAAAGTGCACACTCTTCAGGGTCTTTAGGCTCGCCAGGCTCCAGAGAGTTGGTTTTTATTTTCATAATTAATTTGCGTAATTTTTTTTCCGGTACAAACAGAGGGATAGTGTTATCATAGCTTTTACTCATTTTGCGACCATCCAGTCCCTTCAGCACAGCGGTTTCCTCGCTGACTACGGCTTCAGGCAATACAAAATGTTTACCATAATGGTGATTAAAACGTCCAGCAATATCTCTTGCCATTTCAAGATGCTGAATCTGATCTTTACCTACAGGAACCCGATGTGCATTGAACATTAAAATATCAGCTGCCATCAGGATGGGGTAGCTGAAAAGTCCCATCGTAATACCTTTATCCGGGTCACCGGTATCGTTTGCAATATTTGACTGAACCTGAGCCTTATAAGCATGTGCACGATTCATAAGCCCTTTTGCGGTAACACAGGTAAGGATCCAGCATAACTCTGAAATTTCCGGAACATCAGACTGACGATAAAAAGTGACTTTATCCGGATTTAAATTGCAGGCAAGCCACGTTGCGGCAATTTCAAAAGTAGACTGATCCACCCGCTTCGGATCATCACATTTGATCAGTGAATGCAGATCTGCCATAAAATAAAATGAATCCACATTGTCCGTGTGACTCGCTGCGATTGCCGGACGAATGGCCCCCACATAATTTCCAAGATGCGGTGTACCGCTGGTAGTGATACCCGTTAAAACTTTGATTTTTTTCATTGCATTCAAAACAACCAGTTATAAATAAAGATAAAGTAAAGTTAAGGTTTTCAGTTTTATCAATATTAGCAATTTACCGGTTTTAATTAAATAATAAAAGTAGTAAAATCGGTTAAAATTTCAGATTAACTATCTGTAATATAGCGTCAGCTTGCTAAAAAAGGCATAGTATAATTTATTTAAGAAGCGGACTTTATGATTTTTTCAGATAGCAACAGCGATCTGCATAATTTTTATACGCACAGAATATCTATTCTACGCAACTTGGTTTATTTAATCAAACTACGTCGACAGGACTATCTCAGTTGTTGGATAGTGCTGTCAGCCATGATAAAATCAGCCGTTTTCTTGCTGCAAGAAAATATATTTCGTAACTCCCCAGGTACTCTATAATAAAATAGTACGCTGAGTTAAAACACCTC
>JAPORK010000167.1 GCA_026710285.1 Endozoicomonadaceae bacterium
CGGTTGCTTCTTCCAGGCTTCGACAAGCTCAGCCAGCAGACGGAGTTGTATTGAGGTTATCCAGAATCTAAATCTGTTTGGAATATGCACAAAATAATCTATAATACTGGCTGCGTCTCCACTCAGCCAACGCAAACCCGTAGCCTGAGCGGAGTCGAAGGCGAACCGCCATACGAAACCACAAAACTCCCCTGAATTTGTCTAAGAAACCATCTGAAAATTCTCAAAAGCAAGAAAATATGAGGGAATAAACCTTTTCAGGAACTGTACAAGTAAGTTAAAAGCAGAAAAAACAGAATAGGACAAAGTGTTTTTCTTTAGATTTTCCTGCTCTTTGGAATTTTCAGATAGTTTCTTATGGTAAAGGCGAGGATAACAGTATTGATCGGGAAATGCTGAAACGAATGGTAGCTGAATACCAAATCAAAAAGCCCTGGGTGAAAAAATGGACGAGTATATCAATGCACAGTGCCAGGCTAACGGATTTGATCTGTGTTATAGCACCACGCTAAAACCTGCGGATAAAGACTGGCGTGATTATGCCCGGTTTTTATCGGGAAAAGATTTTGCGTAATTAATGCGATCAGGATGGTGCTAAAAACCATTGATTAACTCATCAAACATATTTTTGTATCTGAAATTCATTTTTAAAGATCAGTTGCACACTCAATTTCAGCTGGTATTTTGCTGATCATCTGATTTTTCCAGTCTTCTTTCGAGAAATCTATCAACTGTACAAACCTGGCAACATCATTAGTGTTTTTACACTCTAATATGAAAATAAATTGACGTGCAATCTCATACTCTATTGATTGATTCTTTGCAGCAACGCATTGCTGTAAATAAAGAGCCAGTTGTTTTTGTATTTCTGCTGATCTCTGGTATTGCATATGGTTTGCAGCAACATCACCATAAGCAAATGACTTTCGATGTGAAGTTCCACGATTAAAAGATGTTGTTGGTAAAGCTCTGTTTTGTAGACCTGCTGTTACTTTCACTGAGTATGATCTACTTAATTTGCTTGTTGCAGCAGCTAAAGTTTGCTGGTTTTGTATTAATTTAGATGATTCCATAAAACAGTTAGCAGATTGTTTATTATCTACTATTTTTTTTCTGAATTTTTTCAGAAAAAAACAGGTATATTAATTGAATCAGGTGCTTTTTTTGAAAAGAAACTTTGTTGATCAGCAGCAGACGATTTTACTTTCGAGACATGACGTATACTTCTGTATTGATGTTGTTGTCTTTGGAAATTTGATGAAACTCTGTACCTGACGCTTAATATGCGTTGTGGTTGTGGTCGTAAAATAACAGTGCTTGCTTTATCATTATTTTCTGTTTCCTAACCAGGAGATATCCGTAAAGTTGGTTTCATACTCCTGAAATTAGATTGTTGTCTTTGATCAAAAAATACCTGGTTACTTGTAGCTCTTGTGCTATATGAACATTCTAATGGTGATGGTGAAGTAGCAGCTCTCATTACATAACTATCAGTTTGTCGGTTTGTTAACACTGCAGCTGTTGTCTGAGAAGCAGCAGGTATTGACATAGATGGTTGTTGTACCTGCACACTCCTCTCTGCAAAGGCAGCAACAGCTGACGTTTTGTCTGTTGAATCCGGATTTACAGTATACACTTCTGCGTATTTAGGGTAGCAGCAACATAGTGATCGTAATAAATTCATAAGTTATCTTCGTTGTTTAGTTGTCCAACCTGAAAAAACCATAAAATAATTTATATGCTTACTCAAACCAGAATATTTAATTAGTTTACAGATCAAAAGACTTGATTATAAAGTTATCGTTCACTGAATATCTGATTTACGTTAGTGCTGCTTACCTGTTTGTTAAAATTGTTGTAGCAGCAGGATAGTAACAGGAAAGTTATGTTTTTAGTGATGACTGTTTTAATGGGTTTCTGTTTTTGCGGGAATAACAACATATTTTTGAAAATAGTGGCATAACAGCATTTCGGATAGTTTTTGTAAACTATTCGCGAAAATACCCAGGTTTTAATCTTTAAATTATAAGTGGTATCATGGTCATTTTATATTTAAATAATTAATAAGCAAGATCGTGGAGATATAAATCATACAATTTATTGTTGACTCTGGTTTTCATTTTTGGTAAATTTCTGTCTTGTCATTTTTATTTAATTTAAAGTCAGGAGTTCAGTGTTAATGTGATATTTAAATTAAAAGATAATTAATGTTGTTTTTACAGTAATGCTTGCAGAATACAGAATCGTCCGATAATTATCTCAATAATACAAAATACAAATAGTTATCATTCGTTTACAAGTTAACGTTTATGATTTAGGTTATATTATGAATTTAAGAGATATTTTTCACTCTGAATCTTTTGTTATTGCTATACGCTTATTTTTGGGGAGGATGAGATGATAGGACCCAATATGCCTGCCGGTTACAGAAAACCTGTTCCGGTATCACCAAAAAATTACAGTTATAACACTTTAAAAAATACAGGTTCACCCTCTGGTTCGCAATATCCGGTAGCAGCA
>JAPORK010000474.1 GCA_026710285.1 Endozoicomonadaceae bacterium
TTAATCAGCAAGATGTAGATCAGCACGATGATAATTTAGAAAAGCAGCTCAACCTGTTGAGAGAATTGACAAGAAAATTAAATGAAAATTTTCAGTATGGGTAGTACTCCGATACTGAATGAGCTATCAAAATAGTTATGGCTTCGGCTCCGCTCAGCCACCGGGTTTTGGTTAAAGATTTTCACGGTGGCTGAATGGATTTGCTATTTTTCTATATAAAAATTCCATATGCATTCATACTTAAATGCATGACTAAAAAGGATTTTCTGGAAAATTAAAATTTAATTATCAACGCACTCCATGATTACCTTTTCATACAGGCTTTATTGTTTGCTACAGTTAAAATAAGTACGTCATTTTAACAATAATTCAGAGCGAACTCTATGGATCCTTACCACCATAAAAACAACCGTGGTCGACAACCTGCCTCTTCATCTGTACCTCATCTACGTACAAAATCAAAAAAATCAACCGCCAATTTACACAGAATTAAAAAGCAAAAAAACGCAACAAAACGAGGTCGCTCTGTGGTTAAGTGGGGTTATGTACGGCTGAAAAAACTGCTTAGTATATTTGAAAATCCCTTTTTCAAAATCGGAGTATTTACTTATAAACGTAATATTTCTCGTCGTCGTGTATCTTACCGAATGTTGCACAGTAAGCGACTCTGTAAAAATCTGTATTATGCACATGGTACCAGTAATGCTAAATTTCCTGATCTTACCCGTATTAGTCAGAAAAATTTACCACAGGTAAAAAAAGAGTTTGCAGGACCCGGAAGAAAGAAGAATACCTTTAGAGTTCGGTGGCAGGGAGCTGATCCTGCCAGAAAAGCTTCTGCTACAACCCCTGTTGAGCAATCAAAGAAAACGGGGGTTGCTTCAGAGGTAAATATCAGCGCCCCCCTGAATGGTAAAGCAGCTTTTCAATGGAAGAAACGTTTAATAGAAATGGCGGAAAAACGGATAGTGTTAAGTGGAAATTATTGTGGCGGAGAACCCTATAATGAAATACTTGAATTAATGGAGAAACAGCTAACAAAAAAACCTGATCTTAAGATCGTTATCCTGCTCTCACCAAGGATGGTACTGCCTTCTAACCAAGAAAATATGCAACGTATACAGGAAGCTTTTCCTGACAGGTTTCAGCTGGTTTACTGTGGTGAAAAGTGGATGAATACTTCTGCTAACCTCTACAAAAAGATTACCAACCATACTAAAGGGCTGGTGGTGGATGGCAAGCATTGTGTAATGGGAGGAAGCGGTATAGAGGAACGCTGGGCATACTCTGATGGTGTTGGTGAAAAAATACCCAAAGAACAGCAAAGTATCCGCAGCGCAATGAACATGATAATTGCCAAAGAGTTTCGCGATATAGATTTTCTTTTCTCTGGTGAGGAAGCCGGTCAAAATATGGATGAAGAGTTGTTAAAGCTTGCCCGGCTATGGGAACATTATAATAACGCTTCTGGCAAACAACATCTTGACAATACAGTGGTAGCCAGCATGCTTGCTGAAAAACCTGAAGCATGTAGTACTTCTTTACCCGAAGAACACCTTCCTGAAATGGTAACCACCAGCAATTTTACGCTTTATTCTCAGGGGCCAGAAATGAGTCGTAGTGAATTTGGTGAGCGCCTTATGGCTGAAATCCGGGAAGCAAAAAAACATATTTACATTGATCATCAGTATGTACACCCTACACCTGAGCTTTTAGATCTGCTTGCACAAAAGATCAACGAAGGCATTAAGCTGACAGTGGTAACCAATGGGGTTGAGCGTTATTCACCTAACGGTCATCTTATGTTTGGCTCCAGAAACCGCCAGGTACGTGCTCAGCTCTATAAGGAGATTAAACCGGAAAATCGTCATCTGCTGAACTGGTATGAATATGGTCATGGAGAAAAAAATACTCCCCGCAAAGCTACATTACACTCAAAGGTCGTTGTTGTTGATGACACTGTGCTGACCGGAAGCAGTAATTTAGGATTTAAATCACTGGTGACATGCAGTGATCATGAAATTAATCTGGTCAGTAAATCGCAGGATTTTGCAGACAAGACCATTGCAGCAATAGAAGATGATGCATTTAATCTGTTGCGGGAGGTACATATTGATGATAAGGGCACTCCGCTTTTGAATGACCAGGGTGAAGTAGTAAAAGTACCTTTATCAAGAAAATCAGAACATCCCGGAAAAGTTTCGCTGCGAGAGCGTTTTCATGCTAAACTCCATGCTAAAATGGGATGGCTGATCGGATAAGTGCTCTATTTTGTGAGTTTTTTTGTATTTTCCAGGTACAGAAATTAAACCAGTTTTATAACAAAATTCGTTTTTTCTGTTAAAGAAGAACAGAGAGCAAAATAACAAATATACGAAAACGGGCATTATAACCAATCCTCTGCAAACAAGCTCAGTCCTTATCGGCGGTCTGATAGCAAATATTACATAAAAGATTGATTATTCTACTTTAATTTATTAAAATTCTGGATTTATGCATTAACCAAAATAAATTCTGAG
>JAPORK010000001.1 GCA_026710285.1 Endozoicomonadaceae bacterium
GCGACCCATGTTGAGAACCCTCAACACCTTTCGCTGTAGCAAATGGGCTGACAGGCTTCAGGGTATCACATCACTATTATTCAGATAAAAGCATGATCTTACCCTGAAGCCTTTAGAAAGGGGATTAAAGTCAAATTAGCTAACGCTGGATATTTATGATAAATTATTCGCAGCCGGTATTGCTTTTTTCGATATGCGCTATAATGCAATATTTATAAAAGGGTAAACAGATTTTAAATGCCGAATACTTTATGCTACAACAGATGACGATATCAGATTCATTTACCTGAAAGCAGTTAATAAACTATCAGGAACCGTACTATAATGACGCAAATAACAGCAAAGCAGTTAATTGACCAAGCAGCAGAAGCGGGTTATGCACTACAAAAAAAAAAGTGGCGCATAGTGACTGCAGAATCTTGCACCGGTGGCGGTATTGCACAGACTATCACAGCTATTCCAGGAAGCTCTAGTTGGTGTGATGGTGGATTTATCACTTATTCAAATGCAATGAAACATAAAGTATTGGGTGTAAGCCATCATCTCTTAAATGAATATGGTGCCGTCAGTGAATCTGTAGTATTGGCCATGGCAAAAGGTGGTATTGATTGTAGTGATGCTGATATTTGTGTTTCCGTTAGCGGTATTGCAGGTCCTGGCGGTGGCTCTGAAAGCAAACCGGTTGGAACAGTATGGATGGCATGGGGGCTTCGCAACAGCTCTTTTTACTCACAGCATTTTTGTTTCCCCGGTGACAGAGAGCAGGTCAGGCAACAAAGTATTTACGCTGCACTAAGAGGAATAGAAGCGCTGTGTTCCGGTGAAAAATTATGTTTTAATAGTGATTTTAATGTATCTTAAGATGCAGTCAAAATCAGTTAGGGTAAACCAGATACTCTTTTTAAATAACTAAAAGGTGAGTTATATGAATGAAGACAGAAAAAAAGCGCTGCAAATAGCGCTTGGTCAGATTGAACGCCAGTTTGGAAAAGGTTCAGTCATGTGTATGGGGCAAAAACATGAAAGAGTACCTGCAATATCAACCGGATCACTACAGCTTGATATTGCTCTGGGCATTGGAGGACTACCCAAAGGTCGTATCATTGAAATTTTTGGTTCAGAATCTTCAGGAAAAACAACGCTGACATTGAGTGTTATTGCACAGGCACAAAAACAAGGGATCACTTGTGGTTTTATTGATGCTGAACATGCACTTGACCCTGAATATGCGAGTAAGCTGGGTGTAAAAATGGATGAGCTATATGTTTCTCAGCCAGATACCGGTGAACAGGCTTTGGAAATTACTGACATGCTGGTACGCTCTGGAGGCATTGGTGTTCTTATCGTTGACTCTGTCGCAGCTTTAGTACCAAAAGCAGAAATTGAAGGTGATATGGGAGATTCTCACATGGGTTTGCAGGCACGGTTAATGAGCCAGGCCTTACGTAAAATCACCGGCTCAGTCAAACAGGCGAATTGTCTGGTGATTTTTATCAACCAGATCCGCATGAAAATTGGACAAATGTTTGGTAACCCTGAGACCACCACAGGCGGTAATGCATTAAAGTTTTATGCTTCTGTTCGGCTGGATATTCGCAGAACTGGCTCAGTTAAACAGGGTGATGAAGTCATTGGTAATGAAACACGCGTTAAAGTCATTAAAAATAAAGTGGCCCCTCCTTTTCGTCAGGCAGATTTCCAAATTTTATATGGTAAAGGTATTTACCTTATGGGAGAAATTATTGATCTGGCTGTTAAAGAAAAACTGGTGGATAAATCCGGTGCATGGTATGCCTATAAAGGCGTTAAAATTGGTCAGGGAAAAGCCAATGCATGTAATTATTTAACCGAACATCCAAAAATAAAAGAGGAAATAGAAACAGAGATTCGGCGTCGTTTTTTAAATACTAATGGCGATGGCAGTACGGATGGTAAACAAAATAAGAATGACAATGCTCAGGTGAAAAAAGCCGAACCTGCCATTGCATGAGTATAGCTATACCACCAGCAACAGATAAAAACATTCGGCGAAGAGCAATGGATCTGCTTGCACGTCGAGAACATTCACGCTATGAATTACGCTTAAAATTACGTAAATACGCTGATTTTACCGCTATTGATGCAGTAATAACAGTACTCGAAGCAGAACAGTTGCTATCAGAAGAGCGTTATGCGGAAATGATTGTGCGTAATTATGGCGGCAGAGGATATGGTCCCTTATTTATTCAGCAAAAACTACTGCAACAACAACTTAGTACCACAATAATAACCCAGGCATTACAACAGTCCGGATATAACTGGTATGAACAGGCAAAAAAGCAACGGATAAAGCATTTTAGAAACAGGCAGTGTAGTGATAAAAAAATATACTGGAAACAGATGCGTTACCTGCAAAACCGCGGTTTTCTGCCGGAACACATCAATGCAGCTCTGGTGATATCATGAGAAATTATTGAATTGACATCCTCCCCTCCCTAAAGCTGTCTTTTATACACAAATCCCCAACAAAAATTTCAGA
>JAPORK010000533.1 GCA_026710285.1 Endozoicomonadaceae bacterium
AAAAGATCCAAATGATTGGAATCATATTCAAGATCTGATTCATAATCTAATTCATAATCTGATTCATAATCTGATTCATAATCTGATTCATAATCTGATCTGTTTGGATCCTTTTCATATGCCTCATCAAGTATGTATGGATCTTCACCATAATCGAATTCATCATCTAATCTTTTTTTAGGATATGCCCCCTCTGCAAAGGTCTGTTGTCTGGTAGTTATCGGTAAGTTTTCAGCACTATTCCCCGAAGCTCCACTCAGATCTAACATAGACGATGATCTTTGTAATTTACCAGCATAATTCGGAGAAGTATCAGTTTGTTGTGAATCATGGTGAACTTCCTCAGGTTCAGTCTCAGGATTATCAACTACAGAATTTCTCCTTTCAACTAAGCTGTCGTTCATAGATTGATCTTCAGCTGTCTTGCTTTGATCAATTTCTATTGTCGCAAGCTCACTACTGTAATCAGGAATGGCATCAGGGTTCTCCAAAGAGATATTTACAGACTGACTTTCATCAACATTATTCAAGTTAGAAAATTTAGACCTATGATGTATTTCTTCCATTTGCTTCTGCGTAGAAGAAATCTGATTAACTTCATCTTTCATTAAATTATGAAGATCGTTACATTTGCCTTTTATGTTTTCAATCCGTGTCTCATTATTGTTGTTATAAGTACATGTAACTTCCACATCAACAAATTTCATCTTTTCTTTAAATCTTTCCTGGTTCTGGTTAGTAAACCAGTCATCACTAAATAGTTCTTTGTATTTTTCCTGAACATGCTGTTCTGCAGAATTCACCGTATCCTGAGACATATCCTCACTATAATTCTCAAATCCCTGCAACATTTGTTGCAAAAAATCTATTAGTTCTTCTTTTAAACAGTTTTCATCAGGAGGGATTGCACTCAAAAGTCTGCCTGAATCATCTAAAAATGTCAGATCACAAGGTTGATCATCCAGGGTTATTGATTCAAACATTTTATATATTTCACTGCTTTTATTCTCGTCTTTTTCTATTGTTTCTGGATTAAATTTTTTGATCAGATCTTCATATTCAGCGTCGCTTATTTTTTGCAAATATTCTATTCTTTTGGAAATTTCCTTGATTGTGCCAGAAACACTACTTTTTATTTTAGCATCAGCAACCGCATCTACAACTTCTTGTGCTTTTTCAAGATTGCCTGCTAAATGTTTTGATTGATTCTCTGCAACATCACTGGTTGCATTAGGGTTTATCACAGGTGTTGTCTGTCCTAATCCTTTTAAATTATCCATATCCTAATCTCCACATCTATGGAAAAAAACAAAACATAACAATTTTAATTGCACTGAAAAACATATGAAACAGAACTCATTAATCACTTCCGACACAACAGACAGTCAGTATGTTTTTTTTAGCTTTAATTGAATACGTTGTTTTAGCCACGACATCTGTGAGAAAATATTTTTTCACAACTTGTGCGTATATAACTGTTTGTTATTTTATTATGGATTTGATTTAAATTTTTGCTGTTGCAGAAGTAACAACAAAGCAGATAGTAATGATTTGTACTGAGTAAAAACCTTATATTTTAAAATCATTTTTTCATTTAAGATTTAATTTGTCAATACCTAAAATACCTATTGAACAGATTAGTTATTTTTCATAAATAACTATCTCTCTGTAATAAAATGAAAAGCAGTAAAATGTCACAATAACTGAAATATACGAATAATACTTTGCAGGTAACGCTTAAGAATTTGTTACTGATGAATTTATTAAAAATATTATAAATTTTAATAAAATTGCAGCAATTTTTTACACCGAATCTACTGATTTAAACAGGAAATTTTTATGCAAAACCAGACCCGCTATCTCATTTATAAGCCATTTTGGGATAGTCTGTTTTATTTATAAAAAACTGCTGTAAGTTTTGTGCTAATTTTTTGTAAAAGAATAATGACAACTGAATAAGAGTGATACAATGACACAAAACATTCTATGGTCACCTGAACAAAAGCAAATAGAAAGCAGTATCTTTCATGCCTTTATGCAGGCAGTTAATCAACGCTTCTCAACAAATTTTACTACATGGGATGAAGTGTATCAGTGGAGCATTAGCAACAATGAGCAGTTTTGGGGTTTTTGGGCTGAATTTAGTCAGCTGCCTTTTCTGCATCCTTACACTACGGTTATACAACCCGCTGAAGCAATGTATAAAGCACAATGGTTCCCTGATGCACAGATTAATTATACGCAAAAAATTATCAGTTACACAGGCGACCAAACGGCTATTATTGCCCGGCATGAAAACGGGAGTCGCCGTCAATTATCAAGGAATCAGCTGGTTGAACAGATAAAAAAAGCCCATGTAGCATTGATTAAAAGCGGTATTAAGAAGGGTGACTGTATTGCCGGTTATATGCCAAATACCATTGAGACAGTGGTAATGATGCTTGCAGCAGCAAGCCTTGGTGCTGTCTGGACATCATGCTCACCCGATTTTGGTGCCGACAGCGTACTAATCCGTT
>JAPORK010000246.1 GCA_026710285.1 Endozoicomonadaceae bacterium
GCAGATGACAACAGATAATTACCACCTGATACCGGACGAACCCATGTCTGAACAACATGTCCGATCAGATCATACTCATAATGTACACTATCACCAATAGGGTTAACAATATCTGTCAATTGTCCAAAGGCATTGTAATATCTTTTTATAACATGCTTAAGCGTATCTGTTGCTGTTACTAAACGACCAAAAGTATCATAACCCATTTTAGTAATACGACCACCTGATAATATTATTTGCTGATTCTGCATAATACACAACGTATGTAGTGAAGATAACAATTTATTATTTACTGGAAATACCCACTGCTGAACTGGTTGATAGAGCACGTTGCTTTTTGTTACAGAAATAACTGAGTGCCTTCCACGAGCACTTTGCTGATAACTCATCACACAACGATCAGCATCATCATATGCGGTGACTGTTGTTTCTCCATCAGGAAGATGAGTGTAGATTATTCTGCCTGAATCATCGTAATCTTCTGTTACTTTTAGTGAATTTATTTTTCCTGATGAATCAGTAATGTAAACAAATCTACTCGCTGTGCGCCAATATTTGTCGTGAGTCGTTTTTTTCTTTAAAATCCATTTCCCCTGTATTGCTTTTCCTGTTACTGAAATAGCTTCTCCATAGCTCATCAGTTGTCGTCCACATCCGTCAAAAATAATTTTACTCTGTAATTTATTAACAGCAGTAATAATAATCTGGTTTAATGAGGGAGAGACAATATACTGATAATGCGTACTGACTGTAAAAGGTGTTTTTTGTATAAGATCTGTCCGTATCAAACGATCCCAAAGATCATAATGGTAACAAACGGTATTCCTTCCTGAAGAATCAACACTTTGTAAGACGTGGTTGGTGAATAAGCTGGTTGTTACCAAAGGAGAAAGTCTTCTGTTACCTGCTTCCAGCTTGACAGCGCTATAAGTTGTTTTACTCTGATTATCTGCACTTTTTGTATAATAATAATCAGTTTCAATGCGATTAAGCTTAGAGGGTCCCTGCTGATTACCTGTTAAAATAAGCTGTTTTAATAATCCATAAGTTAAAGGGTTTGCCACATCCTGATAATAACGACGAGTGATGATTTTTTTCTGACCTCCAGCTTGTTGTACCTGATGATCTAATACTAGAATATAATCATTTCCACTACGATTAAATTGTTTGTGATAATAATTATGGGTAGTTACCGGTAATAGTCCAGAGGATGTTACCGATTTAGTACGTGCCGGATATAATGTAATGGACTCTGTTAAATCACTAAAAAACCAGTCGTGAGGTTGTGGTGGACAAGCAGCATCTCCTCTGACAGGACAGTAACTGACCTGAGTTAAACGACCAAATTCATCTGCATGGATAATCACTCTTCCTTGTTGATCATACCGGCTGATTTCAGTAGTTGTTGCAGGGAAGTCTGTACTATTTCCCCACAGTCTGGTAATAACTTTTAAAGGCTGACTATAAGTTACTGGTAAGTCAGAAAAAGAAGAGTTAGCACAACCATTAACCTGATCAGTACGGCAGAAAAAACTTTCCACTTCAGATAATTTGTTCCCAGTGCGATCACTGATTTGCTGTTCATCAATCAGCAGATGATATTTATTATAAGTACGCAGTTCACGAATAATTCCGTTATCTTCTGTCGTGCTATAAGTATAATTAATCGGTGCTTCAAAAAGTCTGTCTTTAAATGTATTCCTTGTTGATTTCAGCCTGGAATTAAAACCAAGATAATTATGATTATTGCTGTTTGAGTTGGTATATTGGTAACGTGTTATCATAGCTGGCTGTCCTAAGCCCGGATTAACCGTCTCTTTCATTACTACACAAATAGCAAGATCAGTTCGTCTGTCCAGGTTCATCTTCATTTCATCAGCACAATTATAGACGTATATTTTTTTTAATCCTGTTGGGTAAGTAACCTGAGTGATAAATTTTCCTTTATAGCTAAAATGAATACCATAGCTTGCACTTCTTTTCTGTAACGGCAGGAGAATATCACGTAACTTCTCTTGCTGTGTATTAATCACTACCGGAACTGACTGTCCTTCACTACCTCTGCTAATAACAGTTACAGATTCTTTTTCCCATTGAAGTATAATATTGTGTCCTTCATCATCAGTAACAGAATGCAAAAGATGGCTGCCGGGATAATACAAAAAATATACCTTCCATCCATCCTGTTGTTCAAGTGTTATTTCATAACCATAGCTGTTTAATGTTTCTCTTAATCCATTGGTATACGTAATAATAAAACAGTCTTTTTTTACATCAATGTGGATATCTTTAAGCTTATGATATAAAGGAAACCACCGACCATTATTATTTTTTTTCAAATAAAAATTTTGTCCTGTGGAAGTGATTAACTGATGTGTTATCAGATTAAAATGAGTAAGATTCCAGCTCCAACCCTGCCCCAGTTTATCAGTATCAGCATATGTGTTACTACTGTAATTTACCTCAAGATCAATATTTGGACCATGCCCTAAATTACTGAGCAAAC
>JAPORK010000402.1 GCA_026710285.1 Endozoicomonadaceae bacterium
GAACACTGTTTTACAGCTTTTTTGCACAATAACTGGGTAGGAGCTGTAATTTTTTTGGGTATTTTAACCAGTCTGACAGCATAAGCAGAAGATGATAAAAATCCCCGCCCAGCAGTAAAATCTGTACAACTGCTCTTTAACAGATTTAGGCTTCGACTTTGCTCAGCCAACATAAACCGGCAGTCTGAGCAGAGCCGAAAGAAATGAGTGTCTTGTATCTCAACAGATTATACGGGTATAAGCACCTGACTTTCACTCATTCCAGCGGAGAAGAGCCTGATAGATTTTATGCCTCACTAGCTAACACCAGTTCTCTAGATGTACTTTCAGATGAATCATCCCTGATATAATCCAACTGTGCAGTCATGTTGTTTTGAGCTGTTCCGATTTGACTATCTACACTTCCAGAGATAAAAGTCATTGATCCTGGTTTTGATGTTTTGCTCAATCCACCAGTTAACTCTCTTTCTGATTTAATTTTTTCTTTCAGCTTTCCTTCTAATAAACTTATAATCGTTTCAGCGTTAGGGGAAAGGAGTTTATTGACCATATTAAAAGCAGTTTTACCTGTTGATGTCTTTTGATTTACGTCACAAGGTAGACGAACTAAAAGCCTTAAAATATCCACGTCTCCCATCTTTACTGCTAACTGAACTGGTGTTAATTCTACTCCATTTGCTTTTTCTATATAACGTTCCCCATAAGGTTCCTCGTCATAATAATGTTTACCGTTTTCATCACAGTAATCCCTCAAGATATCTCTATATGTTGCCAGATCAAGATCAACACCCTCTATTTTACATATCTTAGTCACCATATGAGTATCTCTTAATAAAATAGCACGATCAATAACTTTTGCACCACTGGCGGTATCTGAACTATTAACCCGAAAACTGTCATACTTTATTAACTTGTCGAAAAGATTATAATTACGTTGTTGCATGGCAACATGAATAGCTGACTCTACCTCAATCATGGGATTATCAAGAAATATTTTAATAATGCTCTCATGACTCTCATCAGTATTATTTAGAATTGCCAACGCCAGAGGCGTTAATCTCAGCTGGGTATTTTTATTTTTTTGATTAAAATTACATCCTTTTTCAATTAACTTATTAACAAAATACTCATCACCAAGCCTTGCTGCCAGATGCATGGCTGTTTCACCATCGTCTGCTGTTGCATCAATATCATTAATATCAATAAATGAAACAATTGACATAAAACACTTCTTGCTACCCTTTATAGTTGCAAAGTGGAGCAAATTATAACCATTAGGACTTTTTAAATCATTGAAGCTCATTCCATAATTATAATAATATGGCATCAATTCATTAAGAATTTCGGAAAAATCGTAACATGTTGCCCAAAAAAGAGCTGTCCAACCACGCTCACTATCAACTATATTAAAATTGATTGTATTTTCTTCCCTCTCCATTGTTCCGTTGAATGATATTGTATGAACCATTTCTTTATTATTCAATAGCACCGCAAGAATAAGTGAATTGACCTTCTTATTCTTGAATATGGATTTATTCAAATCAACGTTTTCATCCAAAGCCAATCTTTTTACAATATCTATTTTATTTAATAAAATTGCGATACCAAGAAACGACACTACCTTTATATCTTTTAAATTAATCACTGTTTTATTCTTTATATGGTTTCGACCTAATATATCAGCTTTTATCTTCTCACTGATTTTAACTTTTTTATTAAAATCAAAACCTTCGTTTATAGCCTGTTCAATAACTTCTACATTTCCGGTAAGAAAAGCATCTAAAATATCTTCATTTTGCATTCCGCTAAATCTGAAATGGTTGTAGAAACCACGGAGAATATTCTGAACCGATCTAGAATTCTTAGGTTGAAGAAGTCGACTGTTAACAGTTTCTCCACCTTGATCAACATTAGCACCAACATCATTGGTATCGTTGGCATTGCCGTCATCAGCTGTATTGGTTCCATCACCAC
Source organism: Endozoicomonadaceae bacterium (assembly GCA_026710285.1). Lineage (GTDB taxonomy): Bacteria > Pseudomonadota > Gammaproteobacteria > Pseudomonadales > Endozoicomonadaceae > JAPORK01. Next base: position 1,975 of record JAPORK010000402.1, read on the forward strand.
TAACAACCTCACTAACTTTATTAAATTCAACAAGCTCAACATCCTGGCTTGATTGTGAATCAGTTGGTTTATTACCAGCTGCGAATGCAAAAGTGTTGAAGAGTATTAAAGTAAAGAAAAAAATACTTTTCCATATGAATAATAGTTTATGATACATTATAGCTCCTTTATTTTTATCATATTACAATCAACAAACGTTTAAAATTTCTTATAGTATTAATTTAAATTTTTTATTAAAACAATACTTCGGACAGTTTTTAAAAACCTATCAACAAGTTACAAAAACTGTCCGTAGTGTTGATTAAAAAAGAGAAATGATTATTAGAAAAATACTATTTTTACTGGCATAACTTAATTAACACCATATCAAATATCTGTCATATGACACATACACAAAAAAAACATATTTCGTGTAAAAAATAATTTCTCTTACTTATTATTTTTCAGCTTACCATTGTCCTTAAAAATCATTATTATGTCAAATGATTAATTTAAAAAAAAAAAAAACTAGAATCACTACAT
>JAPORK010000044.1 GCA_026710285.1 Endozoicomonadaceae bacterium
ATTAAAGCAAAAGATAGCTGGAATGAACTGGCTGCGCTGCTCAAAATAGATAAATCAGCACTTATTAAAAAAATTCAGGATAATCGTCATCTCAATTTTATCTATTTAAAACGCCATCTCATTCCTGAAGATGCACAAAGGATCCTGAAAAAAAAGATTACTAGTGTCTATGGTCTTGATGAATTTCGTCGCTATTATCCGGTCGCTGCAATTACTGCGCAACTAATAGGTATGACCAATATTGATGATCAGGGACAATCTGGGCTTGAGCTAATGTATAATGGCTGGTTAGCAGGCACACCGGGTAAAGAACGAATTGTACGTGATTTGCTGGGGCATGCCATAGACAAAACTGAAATCGTAAAAAGTGAAAAACCTGGAAATGCTTTATATCTCAGTATTGACTTACGTCTGCAATATCTGGCTTATCGTGAATTAATGCATACGGTTACGCAAAGCAATGCTTCTTCAGGGACCATTGCCATGATGAGTCCACAAACCGGTGAAGTACTGGCGATGGTCAGTTATCCTTCATTTAACCCTAATAACCGGAAAGATTACTCTTCTCAGGCGGCTAGAAACAGAGCCATTACTGATCAATACGAACCGGGTTCAACCATCAAGGCGTTTACTGTTGCAGCTGCTCTGAATTCGGGTCTGTTTACGCCGGAAACAACCATTAATACTGCACCCGGATGGATGGTGGTCAATAATTATACTATCAAAGATACCCATAACTTTGGTGTACTGACGACACAAGAAGTTTTAATGCGCTCCAGCAACATCGGTACTTCTAAAATGGCTTTTGCCATGGGACAGAAAAAACTGGTTGATTTGCTCGGCGATTTTGGTTTTGGAAAACCGACAGGTATTAACTTTCCCGGAGAAGCCATCGGCTATGTACCTTTTGAAAAAAAACTCAGCAAAGCGGGTTTGTCTAATTTATCTTTTGGTTATCATCTCAGTGTGACACCATTGCAAATGATCAGGGCTTATTCAGGACTGGCTTTAGGTGGTGTTTTACCGGTTGCTTCTTTGCTAAAACAGGATGTTCCGCAACAGGGTGTTCGGGTTATTTCCCGTGAAAATGCACAGCAAGTTGTTGATATGTTAAAACAGACAGTTGAACATGGTACAGGGAAAAAAGCACAAATAAGTGGGTATACCGTAGCAGGCAAGACAGGAACATCTCACAAAGCAGAAGGTGAAGGGTACAATAGAAAAAGTTATTATTCTTCATTTATTGGCATGGCACCGGCAAATAATCCAAAGCTGGTCATGGTCGTTATATTGAATGATGTGAAAAAAGGCTCTTATTATGGTGGTCAAATAGCCGGACCGGTATTTTCCCGATTAGCAGGAACAACACTGCGGTTGTTAGGTGTTACCCCCGATAAAATGGCAACGATAAAAAATGATTTGCCCGTCAATGCAAATGCAAATGCTAATGGTACCGGGCAGTGATAGCCATACGCTTAATAAGTATCAGCAACCTGTATAACCTTATAGAAAATACGCTATCAATACCGAAGGGTTCCTGCTTTTACAGGAATGACGAGTCTGCGCCTTTGCCGGATTTACACCGTGGGCTGAGCTTGTCGAAGCCGGTTTGCTTTATATCCTCAAGGCTTCGGCTCCGTTCAGACCACGGTTTTATCTCAAAAAGGCTGGTATATTCTTCAGTAGCAGGCAACCTGCCAGGGTAAAAGTCAACACCTAACCAATGTGATTTAAGAGACAACCTTTAGAAAAGAAAGGATGTCAGCGCTCATGATAGTTAGGTGCTTCTTTAGTAATGCTAACGTCATGAACATGAGATTCATTGATACCGGCACTACTGATACGGACAAACTTAGGGCGTGTTCGCATGGTTTCAATATCTTTAGAACCGGTATATCCCATGGCTGAGCGTAAACCACCGGTCAGCTGATGAATAATATTACGAATAAATCCTTTATAAGGCACTTTGCCTTCAATACCTTCAGGAACCAGTTTTTCTTCTCCTGCTGACAGATCCTGAAAATAACGGTCGCTAGAGCCGTAGCTGCTTGACATAGCACCGAGTGAACCCATACCACGGTATTCTTTATAGCTGCGTCCTTGATAAAGGATAATGTTACCAGGGGCTTCCTCTGTTCCTGCAAACATGCTGCCAATCATAACGGCTGAAGCGCCGGCTACAATGGCTTTGGCAAAATCGCCTGAATAGCGGACACCGCCATCAGCAATAACCGGAATATCTAAGCCATTTAAACCCTTTATCGCATTTGCAATGGCTGAAATTTGTGGAATACCAATGCCAGTTACAATACGAGTTGTACAAATAGAACCCGGTCCAATACCTACTTTGATACCATCTGCACCCGCTTCAGCAAGTGCTTTGGCTGCATCTGCTGTTGCCACATTACCACCAATTACCTGGATGTCCGGATAGTTTTGCCGGATATAACGTATACACTCAATAACGCCTTTTGAGTGTCCGTGTGCAG
>JAPORK010000397.1 GCA_026710285.1 Endozoicomonadaceae bacterium
CCGCTATCTTTGTTAGATGAAATACCGTTAAAATTATTAAACACCAGAGTTTTAATTAGAGATTTTACTCCAGCAGTTGATTATTTTGATGTTGAACAATACCTCCTACAAAAAGTACCTCGATTTATCGATATTATCAGGGGTCAGCCCCATCTGAAAATTAAAAATATTGACCATTTTAATACAATATGGAATTTTTTATTTAAACACAGTTCAATAATAGACTGTGATACAGCACTTATACTGACATTTGCAAGGATAAGGAAAAACCCCCTTAATCTTAATTTGTTTCAGGATTTTTTAACATGTAAATATAGTGCGCAGAAAGCATTCTTAATAGATGATTTACCGAGATCTCAACAAATGGAAATAATGCAACCATATTTGTTAAGTTTATGGGGACACTTCAATTTATTGAACGGTGGTGGTTTAGTTACAAATAGCTTCCGTGAGGGAGTAGTAAGATCACTTGAAGCTGCATCACTCAATATAGGTGAAATAGCAATGGTTGTTATTCCAAATCACGCGGCATTAATAATTAAGTTGATCAGTAATGGTTATATGGGATATTTTCCGATTGGGGATAATGTATTACTTCGTTTCGGTAGGGCTGATCAAATGGAAAAACTTTTGTTTAATTGTATCTCTGCTGATATGAGGTATATCTGTTATCTTTTAAGATTTAAAATATAAAAAAACTGTTATTGAGAAATAATAAATTAATCATTATTTACGATAAAAATTTTCTTTCACATATTATAAACATTCTGATAATAGTAGCAATATCTTTATGAAGTTTTAGTTCTGTAAATAATCTTTAATATTAATAAATTTTATAATATCTTTTGTAATATTATTTTTCTTTTATACGGTGATTACTATTTATTCATTGACTACTTTACTTTCTCTGCATAAAAATAATTACAAAAAAAATCATCTTATCATCAGTTAGCTTTATCTGTAATAAAATTATCAGAATCTAGCCCATGGTCAAACGCTTTTGGTAATGTATATTTTGTTGCGTCTGTTCAGGAAAAAAAACATTATCCATCAGCTTGCTACTTTTTTATATTAATATTTAATTGATGAACAAATTCACCGGAATATTGTCAAATCAATTAATGATTTTATTTAAAGTAAAAACTTTTTTCAATATTATAATTACTCTAATGAAAATAGTATTCTTATGAAATTACAATCATCTAAACAAAATTTAATATTAATAAACTTTATCAAGTTATTTCCTGTATTGGTTGCTTTTTATATATCAGTTATTATTTGTTCATCTGCTGTTTTGCTTCCTTTACATAAAAGTAACCATAAAAAAAAATCATTAAAGCATAAGATGACTTTATTTACAACAGGACCAGCAGGAAATAGTCCATGGTCAAATGCTTTTAACTTTAAGGGTGCATGGGGAGATCAAATTGATCCGGGAACCGGTATTTTAAGTGTACATGTTAAAGCAGGAAGTCTGCTCAGTAATTTAGGGCATGGTCCCAATATTGATCTGGAAGTTAATTATAGCAGTAATGCCAATACTAACGTTGATGGACTGGGAGTGGGTTGGAGCTGGAATTTAACTCATTTTAATCCGGTAACCAATAGTTTGGCAACGTCTTTAGGTCAAAGTTTTTATCTGCAAAAGAAAAGTAATGGTCAGTGGTATCCTTTATACCACAAAAGACATGATATTCATATCGACGGTACAAAAGCAAAAAATTTCATTATTACTTACGCCAATGGTTTACGGGAGACATTAGATCATCAGGGTTATGAAAAAACACTGGAGCAGCAAAATGGCTGGAAGGTACATTTTGTTTATCAGAAAGGCACACATCGGTTACAGTCTGTCAGTGATGATTTAGGGCATGAGATTACAATTTTATACCAAAGAGATTATATCGAAGTCATTAGCAAAGACAGTGAAGGACAGCCAGTTTCAGTACTATTCAATACAGAAAACGGTGAACTACGCAAGATTATATTACCTTTAAAACAAACTCATAATGGTTATGGTTTAAATTTCAATTATGTGGGTCATCTGCTTAACAGGACAAGTTATCCCACAGGGTTAACAGAAAATTTTACCTATAATTGTACGGATGCAATGAAAATGAGCAAAATGGAAAATTCTTCAGCTCGAGCACTTTGTGTCATTACCAGTAAAAGTGTTGATCCGGGTGCCGGGCAACCGATAATGCAGGAGACGTATAAATATAGTGAAACCAATAGTAATGAACATAATTATCTTGGTTTTAATGCTCAGCTTGCCAGTATAAGTTCTGAAAAAAAAGATATTTTATTTGAAGCACCCGTCAGTTATACCTATCAAACACAGCAAGATAATGGTATATTTCGTGAAGTCCGTACCTATAATAAATATCATTTACTCATTGATGATCAAAGAATCAGTGATCGTACCGGTCATCGTTTATCAGAAGTACAAACTTTTTTCTGT
>JAPORK010000570.1 GCA_026710285.1 Endozoicomonadaceae bacterium
GGGATGTACCGTTGCCACACTGGGAGCCGCAGCTGCCGGTGCTGGTACGGCTGCTTTGGCAGGTGTTGTTGCAGGTACAGCCGCTATTGGTAGTATTCCTGTTGTAGCTGCGGCAATACCTGCAAACAGAGGAGTTAATGCGGCAGGTAGTATTATAGGCATGGCAGAAATGGCAGTTTCAGTTGCAGTAGGAATCAGTGGTTTATTGCCTTTTGCTATTACAAATGAAGAGGCAGAAGCAGTGCCCATGTTTATGATTCCTAAGATGCTTAGATTAAAGCCGGGAGAGGATGAAGCTGAAGAAAATATTTCAACAATAGCCACAGGTAGTTCCGGAGCAACCGCCACACTTGTCTCAGCGACAAAATCTCTTACTCTTACTGATGCTGAGACGACAGTACAATCATTAAGTGAACTTTCATTTTTTTCTAATTATGATTATGTCTTCCCCCAAAGGTTTAGAATGAACAGCCCGTCAGATGTTGTTAAGGTATGGACCTCATTGCGAAATACAAAATTCATTGAAGCTATAAACTGTGATGTCGGCGTTATTTTACTGGCACATATGCTAACCGGAGAAACGCTTGATATAAAAACGCTGGACGAATTTTTATATGTGCGAAACCAATATCTCGAATTTGAAGAAGAGATTACATCAGAACACCCTTATATTGCGGCTTTATATAAGGCATTGGATAAAACATTAAGTTACATATCTGATATTGAATTTTATCATGTTGGTGATTTGATACATGCTTCTATTCGTTATAATAAGTATTTACTAATTCAGGGTTATGCTCACACGGCCATATTAAAGGCAGCAGGTTTTGACATAAATTATCACCAATTGTTTGATATTTATCAATTCTATGGTCGTAGCCGTAACGACGAACTAAAACTGGAGGCGGTTACTATTGATGCCCTTGCCAGCAGGGTATTTCCCTATCCTAATAAAGAAAAAAAATTGGTTTTTCTTCGTTATGCAGTTTTAAAATGAGGCATAACCAACCAAAATCAGTTATCAGGATCATTATGTATTATCTATTGTTTCTGTAAAAATAAAAATACGAAATTAGTAGACAGCTAGCAACTTTCATTTTTACTGAAAATAATAAAATAATGGGTAAAATTTTGCTATATAATTTAGGTTGTAAGTCATCTGTTTCAGTCTTATGAAGAGACAATTATTTTCACTATATAAAGAATATTGACACAAATTAAAATATAAGCAGACAACTTTTAGAGTATAAATATTTAAGTTGATAATTAAAGGGTATCTGTGATTTACAAATAATGAATTTTGTTACCAGTATAGAATATATTCAGTTGATATATTTATATTTTTTTTAGCGGTGTTATGTTTATTTTAAACCAAAATATTTGATTTTAAGTAAATCATCACCTTTTTTATATTTCTTCAAAATAGTCACTAATTGATGTAAAATGTTAATTCAATATAAAAGACAGTATTTTTGTTTTTTGGTAATGTTATATTATGCAGGAAATTTATTTTGTTCAGTATCTGATGTACAAAAAAATAAATTAAATCATAAATACATTAGTCGTTTTTATCATTTAGGTTATGTTACAAAAAAAACGATAAATAATAAATATTCTGATTCTGTATCAAATTTAGAAAAAAAACAACCGGTTAATTCTTCAGGGTCTGCTGAACAAGAACCATGGGCAAATGCATTTAATTTTCAAAAGACCTGGGGAACAACTGTTGATCCGCGTACAGGTATTCTCAGTGCTTATGTAAAAGCAGGAAGTATGCTTAGCAATTTAGGGCATGGTCCTGATATTAAACTGGAAGTTAATTATAGCAGTGGTGCTTTAGCGAATCCCGATGGACTGGGAAGAGGCTGGAGCTGGAATTTGACCCATTTCAATCCAGTTACACATCAACTGACGACATCATTTGGACAAAACTTTTATTTAAAAAAACAGCCTGATGGTCACTGGTGGCCGCTGTATCATAAACTACGAGATATGCTTATTCAGGGTGATATCAGTACACACTTTGTGATTACTTATGCCAATGGTTTACGGGAAACACTTAATCATGAAGGCTATGAAGTGCGTTTAGAGCAACAGGATGGGTGGAGTGTACGTTTCAGTTATGTACCCGGTACTCATCTGTTGCAATGGATAAGAGATGATGAAAATCATATTATTAAATTGCGCAGAACGCGTCACGCTGTTTCAGTCATTAGTCAGGGAAGTAGTGGTCAGCCGGTTGTCGTGTTAATTTATAACAAAGATAATGAAATACATCGTATTACATTACCTTCATTCAATGAACATACACATAATGGTATTTTTTTTCATTATCTACAACATTTTATGACAGGTGTTGATTATCCAACAGGATTAGTCAACCGGATTGCTTATAATTGCAGTGATGAAATAAAAATATTGACATATAACAAATCAGCCCCCCACGCGTTGTGTGCTGT
>JAPORK010000069.1 GCA_026710285.1 Endozoicomonadaceae bacterium
CTGCTCCTATAGATTTTATTAGTCGCTTTTTTTCTGTACCTGCTACAGATTTATTATAATCTTCATCTGCTGTTTTATTATGAATAGTCTCCAAATGATAAAAATAGTTAGTATATTCATTAGCTAACCTGCTTTTTTTTGTATCAAATATTTCATGCGCTGAACTTTTTGTGTAACATAATAATTCATAAATTAATATTAAAAAAAAATACAAATATTTTATTGTATGTTGAATTAACATTTTTATACCATTTAACACATCATGTGAATACAGGGAGCTTTTAAATAACGATGAAACGAAGATAATAGTTTGCTATTAAAGATAGATTTTTTTACTTTATGATAAACACAACGCTGTCAGTATTAGAAAAAGATAAAAAGTCAGAACCCTTCATTTCACTCTTTTTGTTTATTATATAATTCCCAAATAACCAATAAAACTGAGCTTGTTACCGGAAGAAGAATTTTTAAATATTTTCATAGCAAGATCGCGAGTAGTTACTTGGCTTATTCTCAAATTATCACTATCTGCATAAAATTCATAAGCTTTCCATACCATTCTGAATCCTCTGTTGAAACAAGGGTGCATCTTCTCTAACATGATCATATGGTCACGCCCCTGAATCAGTGCATATTGATGAGTACAAAAAATCTGGTGTAACGTTGTAGAACCATAGTCTCCAACATTATACATAGGGTCTTTGTTACCGCTTGAGCCTTTAAATCTAACATGATTTAATATCTTAGCTAAAGCTTCAATATACTCATGATCTGATGAAAAAGATCCACTATAATCAAGATATTTTTCCCGTACAGATAAAAACTTATCCAAATTTTCTATATAAAGATTTCTTCTTGCTACGTAATATGCCAGTAAAATACAGCCGGTATCACACTTTATGTTTTCATGGAATACTGAATTACGTAATGACGCCCATGTGTCCACTACATTTTGTAAGCTATAAAGTATTAACTGTTTGGATAACTTATCATAAAAAAGACGGAATGAGCTCTCAAACACTGCTTGTGCTGTCGTAGGAACATAAATAAGAGGAGGAATAAGTTTTGATTGCACAGACGTTGATGCAGAACTACCAGAGGCTGTTGCTGAAATATTTTCCCCCGACTCTTCAAGATTTTTCGCTCCTGACGGAAGCATCTTAGGAATTTCACACCCAAAAACTTCTTCTGATTCACTGGTAACAGCAAAAGGCAATAATCCACCGATTCCGGCTGCAATTGAAACTGCCATCTCTGCTACGCCTATAATATTGCCTGCAACATTAAGCCCTTTATTTGCAGGTATTGCTGCTGCCACAACAGGAATACTGCCTATAGCAGCCGTACCCGCTACAACACTTGCCAAAACAGCAGATCCTGCACCGGCAGCTGCGGCTCCCAGGGTGGCAACGGTACATCCTGCCTGTATAACTGCTGCTGTAATATTAGCCCAACGCTGGTGTAATGCACTCAAACCCATTGTACTGACATAGCCTGTCCATTTAAAAATCTCTCCCAGCCACCTGGGGCTGTTTCCGGACGGATCAGTATTCATGATCGGGTTATTACTGCCAAAGGCATAGCCATCACCTGCAGGATCTTCACTGAGAAAATAGCGCTGAGTTGGATTATACGTCCGGTTACCGTTACCTAAAAACTGCCATCCTGTAGCAGGATCTGTTCGCTCACCATCGAACTCCTGTAAAGTTTGCTGGTATAAAGGGAGATTCTTCGTCGTTTTATGCCACACCATACCATAGGGGCTGTAAATATTGCGTTGCTGAAAACTGTATTGTTGATTGTCATTTTTTCTAAAAATACCGGAAATATCACCTTTATAACTACTTTCATAATATTCATTAATGCTTCCGTCTGTGGTTTTAGCCACACCCAAATAACCGGTAATGTGTGTATCCTGATCAGGACTGGTAATTTTTTCATTTATAAGTACACCGCCACAGTAGAACAAATAGCTGATACCTTGCACACTTTTTTCTATCACCTTTTGTCCACTCCCATCATATTTGTAATTACTCTGTTTTCCTGTTGATAAAATAACCTGGGTAACTTCATTCAATGAATTATAAGTAATGTGATTATTTTGCCCGTCCACTGTCATATTACCAACATCATCATAAGTAAAATAATGTATGACTGGTTTGCTTTTGTTCCACGCAGTATTGATACTTTTAAGACGCAGAGGTACTGATACATCGCCATAATGATAACTGGTTAATTTACTGATTGTTTGCTGTTGTTGTACCGGTTGTAATTTTTCCCTAATACTTGCGAGTCGGTTAAGTGATGTAAAAGTGTAATCTTGACGAGTAATGATCGGTGCCTGTATCATTTTTGAATCGGTAAGCGATGTATCATGTGGACATAAAGGTAAACCAGATGAACCCTGACACTGCATACTGACAAGATTATCC
>JAPORK010000377.1 GCA_026710285.1 Endozoicomonadaceae bacterium
GTTTACCTCTGTGTCCACGAGATACCGCTTTACGTGATTCAAATTTGCAACAGGCTCCCATCATTACCAGCCAACACTATTTTTTTAATCATTTAAACCGGATGAAACAGGTAAAAGAAGCATTACAGGATTCACAAGGTAAAGAGACTTTAAGCAAGGTTGTAAACTATGGTTATGGTGACCAACAGGCACCATTACGTTTGCAACAAATAAGTACTGCATGGAATGGTCAAATATTACAAATCGATAAATTTATCTATGATACGGTTGGCAATATGCTGATCGATAGTACTGGACATCATATGACTTATAATGCTTTTAATCAAATTACCCAGGTTATCAGCCCGGAAGGAAAACAAACTCACTATGATTATGATGGAAATAGCAGAGAAGTAAAAGAAAAGACGACCTCCGGCAATGTACGTACACTGATTTATGTAGCCAAAACATTATCGGGTGAAATAATCAGCAATTCACACCAGGAGACACATACCATCAGTTATCTGGGAACAGCAAAAGCCATTGATGGTACAATCCAGGATTATTATGAAAAAAATTATAAAGGTGATATAACCGGAGTGCTAGATAAAACGACAACTGGCACTTATAAATTGAGTTATTATAATATTTATAGTCCTTATGGTATGGTATGGCATACACATTCAACATCCTCATTACCATGGTATCAACAAACATTAGCAGGTTTTAATGGCGAACAGACGGATCCTTCTACCGGATGGCAATTCCTGGGAGCAGGTCACCGAACCTATAATCCTGGTCAGCGCTATTTTGTCAGTGAAGATCCGGCAGGTGATGGCTATGCTTTTGGCAGTAACAACCCGGTGATGAACACGGATCCGGACGGTAATTTACCTAAATGGATAGGCAGTGCTATGCATATTCTCAGTTATGCTGGCACACTGGGACTGGTTGCACTGCATAAGCAGTGGGCTAATATTACCGGCATTGCATTAATGACAGCGCTTGGTGCAAGTGCTTTAGGGATCTCTGCCTGCTTTGCAGGAGGAATCACACCGCTTATTGCAACCAGCGTAGCTTTAACAGCATCCGCAGGTACTCTTGCTATTACTTCAGCTGCCATACCTGCTAATCGGGGTTTAAATATTGCAAGTACCTGCGCAGGTCTTTTAGCTATGGCAGCAGATATTTCAACAGCAGGTATTACTGCTCTTTCAAGAACGAGCAAACTTTTTTCAGAAGTGAAAGCATTGGATACCATAGATGCAATGGAAGCAATCAGAGAACCTACATATAGTATAGATGCAGTAAAATTTAACTATCCCGGTGCCATGAGTAGCGCTGAAATTTCAGTTAATGAAACGGCACAAAATAGGAGTACTTTCGATATTCTATCTGAAGCACTTAGTGATTTTATACAACAAAAAGCGGGAATCAACAGACTGTCAATAAGTGATAGTAATGAATTTATCACTGCATGGTACAAGATAGTCAATAGTGGATTAAATATAAAAAATCATCTGAAAGAGTTATTTCTAATCTTTGTGAATTTAAGAGTCAGAAACTTATATGCAATGGATTTAGCAGAGCTTGCACATTATATAGACTTAAAAAATCGATATGTATTAACAGCAGGCATACAAAACGACATAAACCGTATGGATCAATGCATAGTTTACAATAATTTAAGACCCATCAATGAGTTTATTTCAAATGTGTATTATAACTCAAGGACAATTGGATTCACGCTATTACCTTCAGAACATTATCAGTACTTTACTTTTATCCATAAGACATTGAGAGCAGGACGTTGGTATGTCATTAGCTTGGACGAAAATGGTAATAAAGTGGACGAATTTTACAGCTCAAATAATATTGTTGATTTGACTAACAACAGGGATGGATATTTTTATTTATAAAAAACGTAAAACTTATAAAAACGAATACAGTTTATTGTTTTTTTATCTTGCAAATAAGAGACTATAATGAAGATTGTAATATCAGGATTATCTCAATATTTCCTTTTAAAACATAAAATAGTTTCTTTGTATATATTCATTTAACTTCAAAACACCCGGCTTTAATTTCATATAATTATTTAATAATAATACACTATGATAAAGTGAGTTTAGTATTAACAGGTCGAATGATTATATAACCTCTTTTATGAAAATTATTTTTTTTGAATTACCTGATTGAACAATAGCATACAATTGGTCTGTCCATATGGAATGCGCACAAAATAATTTAGACAAGTTCAGGAATAGTCATGGTTTGGTATGGCAGTTTGCCCTCGACTCCGTTCAGGCGCTGTCTTTTATACACAAATTCTGGTTCGGAGTTTTTGGCTGAATAATAAAAATCCTTGCTTTTAAACTGCTGATGCTGAAATAACCTTGTCATTCCGGCAGGGATTGCCGGAATCCCGTAACAGGGAAGTTATATTTTCG
>JAPORK010000373.1 GCA_026710285.1 Endozoicomonadaceae bacterium
CAGGAAATAAAACGACAGTTATTCAAAAAAATGTTAACGCTAACTTTATCACATCATACTCTCACATTCCAAATAAAAACATATCAGAAGTTCAAAATGAAAAAGTAACTACATTTTCCACCAATTTTTTTACTCAGATTAGTCCTGTTTTAGAAACAGTCAGATTAACAAATGCCAGTGATAATTCTGAACAGCGATCTGTAGTACAAAACAATGGTCGTCTTGAAATATACAGAAATAATAAATGGCAGGTTGTATGTGAAAGTACACTGCCCCCAAAATCTGCTCATGCTGCCTGTAAATCACTGGGATACATAGAAGCAAATGATGAAGCAACAAGAGTGGGATTGAGGAAAACATTGACCTTAGAAAAACTTGATTCTGATCCTGTGCACATTAACAGAACATGTACCGGTTATGAGCGGCATCTGGAACAGTGTACTCTAGCAGGTGCTGATATTAATGATTCTTGCCCAAGAAGCAGAGAAGCATTGCTCTCTTGTTCTGAGAAACCTATAGTTCACTATCCTGCTTTACCTTTTAGGCTTACTGATTACACTTCAGGTGATTTTTATCGTTTGGATACAACCAATATCGGAACAGGGCGCCTGGAATATAATGATAATGGTAGTTATATGACTGTTTGTACTCTTGGTTTTTCTGCTGAAAATGCACAAGCGGCATGTTTTGAGATGGGATTTAGAGGAGGGGGGATGATTTCTCCAAACCAACAACCTTTGGGTGAAGAGGTAGGTCATATAATGCGTCTGTGGTCTTGCGATGCATTTTCATACAAGCTTAGCCTTTGCCCTGAATCTACTTCTAATATTGATATACTCAGGGGGTGTAGTCATGAAACTGATGTGATTCTCCGTTGCAATAAACATCCCTGGCCATTTATTCCGGTTCGCTTAACCGACAGGAACAGTGTTGATGAAAACCGTGCAGATACTTCAATGACAGGACTTGGAAGATTAGAATTCATAAAAACACATAGAAATAAATTAGAATATACGGCATTTTGCCCTGAAGGTGTTTCAAGTGAGGCTATAAAAGTTATTTGTAAAGGGTTTGGATTTGATGGGGGAAGAAGATTCTATTTACCAGCTAAACCTTTACCTTCGGTTATCAATGCACAGAATGAAGAAGTAATAGGAATGGATTTGTCGTGTGGTAATAACAATATGCTTCAAGATTGTGCTGTAACTTTGGGATTTTCTGCGGATTGTAGACAACCTTCAGGGAATCTTATCTTGTTTTGTACTAATACTAACACTTCTCAGATACAACTAATACCCAAAGATTGTCCTCATACACCAGTTACGACTACTCTTTTTTCAGGCTCTTATAATCTGGTAACTGACTGTAATACTAAGCGTTGCCCGCTGAAACAATGGGATGATTATAGTACTGAAGTATCTGCTAATATTTATAACCTGTGTAAAAGTACACAACAACAAAATACAAAAAATCCTGATGACTGGTTAAAAATATGGAATAGTCGTTGTGCAGCTGTAAAAGGCCATTGTGATAGTTGTCATTTACCTTATGAACAAATCCTTGGGCTTATTACTGATAATAATCAACCAGGGGAAATTTTGCTGATTTCTCGTCAAACTTATCCTGATAATACTGAATCTTTGAATGGACAAGGATTGATTTTGTTAAACCGCTTGTCAGGAAATCGACCACAAGTACTACGTTCGGCAAAAGAAACGCTGGCAGCGGATGCCTGTCCTGTTAATCACATTATGACTGAACAACAATTATTGGGTCTTTATTCTGGTGGCAATAACACAAATTCTCAACTACTCTGGTTATCACCGGAACCTAGCAATAATGTATATTATGCTAAAACTTTATCAGAGAGTGGCAAGCCTCTGTTGATTACGGATAGCAGTGTTTTTATACAAGATACAAATAGCTCAATTATAAGACAATACCCGTTAGACAAAACTGTAGTTAATGATGCAGTCATGTTTAATATTAATAACCGGGTTTATAAAAATATCATTCCGCCTGAAAGAATAAATAATATTCTTGCAGCAGTATTAAAAAATAATCAGCTCCATTTAGCGACAACGTTAATACACGATAAAACTCATTTAGCATTAACAAATGGACAGGGCGCACACGATGCTTATTTAATAAGCTACAATATTTCTGAAAATTCGTGGAGCTGCATAACAGAACCAGTTAACAGTATTAATGCAAAAAATATTCATAACTATAATATGGTTGTTGACGATGATAGTCAGGTGCAGTTTTTAATCCGTGAACTCACGTCAATTCCTGAGAGTGGGGGTTGTATATCACTTTCTGGAAGAATGCCATTAAAACTAATGGCACTACCAATAGAGTCATTGGAAAATAGCACTCAACCAATTAATTTGTTAGAAAATAGGACAGAATCAACTAATAGAAAT
>JAPORK010000111.1 GCA_026710285.1 Endozoicomonadaceae bacterium
CAAACTTCTGCAACAGCTTTACTGTCTGTTGAAAGAAAAACTGACACCTGCTACTTCCTGAAAGGTTGTCTGCCAGGACTCCGGCTTTCACTCTGACAGGCTTATCTGCTGCTGAGTCTGTCGGTCTCTCATACGTACACACTCACTGTGGGCTGAGCCTGTCGAAGCCTGAGCCTGTCGAAGCCTGAGCCGCACGATCCTCGTAACTGTTGATCTAAAACCTTGCGAGCACCACTCACTGTGGGCTGAGCCTGTCGAAGCCTGAGCCTGTCGAAGCCTGAGCTTATACATTAACGTGTTCAGTTGCTTTGATCCTGTAGCCGTAGTAATACACGCAGGCGGCGATAAGATTCGTTATCAACACTGTCAGCAAACAGCGCTATAAAACAGGGTTGATATCTGGCAGGATACTGAACCGGAATCACCGTTAAAAAAGCAGTTACTGTCGGTGGTGCACTAATGGTCACCAGCCTCCATATATTGTCTGCTCTCTTAATCCACCAACGATTACCCCGATAACGTATACCCCGTATGCTCGATTTTAAAGTCAGCAGGTAATAACGCTGCAGGATATAACTGAAATAAATACTCAGCACAAGTAGTGAGGCAAGCGGTAGCACCATACCACTCAGATGACAGCAAGCTGTTGCTGCAATCAGCAGACCGAATACTGTAAAGCTAAGCCAATAACGCGATGGTTTAATAGCGATTTCAATGCTGCTGCTGTTTTGCTGCATGAGCTCTGATTTTTTTTATTATGTCAAGATAGACTGGTTCTGGTTGTTCATGCTCCAGCAACCAGCAAAACAGATCAGTATCTTCATGGGCAATAAACTGAATATACAGCTGCTGCTCTTCTTCGCTTAATAAAGGAAACGCTTCATGGGCAAAAGGTACTAAAAGAACGTCCAGTTCAAGCATTCCCCGACGACTATGCCATAATATTCTGCGGAATTGTTCATCAGTAATCATAAATTAATTCTTTGTTAAATCTGTTATGTGTATAAATCAAAATATATCATAATAAGCAGACATTCTTTTAATATCAAAAAAAATGGTACGATTACCATTTATATTTCTGATAAGATAAATTTTTTGTACAGGTGGGTAGTAAAACAATGAGCCAGCTTTCATGGAATCAGTGGTTTCAACAAACGGTGGGTGGTGCCATTACTTCAGAAGGAAAACTGAAGGGCTTATGGTCACAAGGTCCGGAGAAGAACAAACAGATTATAACGCTATTAACCGATGAAGATGTGCTAACCATTTCAGGTAAAGATGCAATTAAATTTTTGCAGGGACAGTCTACCTGCGATGTTGAAAAGCTGACACAGGGAGAGGCTGTGACAGGTTCATGCTGCACACCGAAGGGACGCATGATTGCAAACTTCAGGCTGATAAAAGCAGATCAGGAGCTACTATACCTTACCCTTCCGCGGGGACAGGCAGAAAACTTGCGCAGTGGTCTTAGTAAATATGCTCCATTCTATAAGGTAGATTTGAGTAGCCAAAATAGCTGGATTCGTATAGGTTTACAGACAGATGATGCTTCAATTGATCATCTGCGCACAGATTTTTTGGCAGGTCTTGCCGGGTTTCAACCATTCACGGTAGCCATTGATGAACAACGTGCGGAAGTATGGCTTCAGGAAGAAGAGTTCGTAAAACTCCCTGAACAGTTCATAACACAATATAATGTCGTTTCCACTGATGTGTGGAGACTGGATGAGCTAAGGCGTGGTATTGCTTGGGTGCAACCGATGCAGACTGAAAAATGGTTGCCTCAGGAGTGTAACCAGGAGCTTATCGGTGGTGTCAGTTTTAAAAAAGGCTGCTATACCGGACAAGAAATTGTGGCTCGTCTGCACTACAGAGGGCAAACAAAAAAACGGCTGCAATATTTCAGCTTTATAACTGAAACAGAAGAGCATCAACAAATTATTGATCAAAAAATTGTTAATGCTGAAAACAAACCCTGCGGCTTTGTTGTTAATGCGATCTGTAATCCGCAGTCACGGCAAATGCATTTGTTGGCAAATGTACGTCTTGATCTTTCAGAGCAACCGCTTTTTCTGGAGAGTAATCTTAAAAAAACATTGCAGCACCATTCACTGCCTTATACAATTGATAACGGTTAACAGCACAGCTGGTTTTACAGCAATCTGATCTAATAACTTTGATGCTTTTGCTCTTCAGGCTTCGACAGGCTCAGCCAGCGGAGGGAGCTGTACGAAGTTATCCGCAGGATGAAACACCCATCACTTTAAGACTTTAAACTTTTAGCATGGTACTTTCTTTGTTTTGCAATCATTTTCTGATAGCATAGAGGTTCTTTGTAACATCTGTATTTTATACACAAATTCTGGTTCGGAGTTTTTGGCTGAATAATAAAAATCCTTGCTTTTAAACTGCTGATGCTGAAAT
>JAPORK010000049.1 GCA_026710285.1 Endozoicomonadaceae bacterium
TATTCAGCAGAAAATAAACTGATGACTAAAAATCGGAACTAAAAAAATGTGACTAAGAGACAGGTTTAAAGAAGCGGGCTAAAACTACAACGTTGACGATTCATCAGGAAGAAACTATTCCTCCTGAATGAGTTAGTATCAGAAGGATAAGGCTGCAAATTTTTTTGTTCTGAATTCAAGTCATCAACTCATTAAAACCTATTGGCAATTGCATGTGTCAGATGTAATCTCATCTGTCATCCAGAGTAGTCGTGGCATAACGAGGCGTATCTCCCCGAATATATTTTTCGGTTTTTCCTGTCTCATTGTTCTTAAGATAGATAACACTTATATCTGACTGTTTATCAGAAGGATCTTGTTGGGTGAACTTTTTTACGGTCATCTGTTTTATTATGCATTGATCGGGGAAGTAGGGATGTATTATGTTTCCTTTTGCTATATCCAATATATCATTACCTGAAATCTGAACAGAGTTCTGACCATCGGAATCAGCACCATACCATGGTTCATATCCAAAAACTGGCGCAGACACAAGAAATAAAAGTATTAAAAGTTTTTTCATGCTGTTTTGCCATTTCAATTAAACATTACTGATTATTTCGTAATTTAACAATAATATCAATCGGTAAATACTTGATAATCAAATAATAACTTCCCAATAACCCAAGGCAAAAATAATGACAGCTTTCTTTTGAGATTACAGTAAAAAACCAGACACACAAAACAGCAAAACAACTAAAATCACTTTTGTTATCAATTATTAGTAGATTTTGATCTGTTTTTTCGGCTATAATGGCGCAAAATTCTTCAACATTGCAGTCAGAGACCTGTTAAAGCTTTATGAATATGTGGCAAAGTATTTTCGGAATCATAGTTATTTTTTTTATTGCATGGCTTTGTTCATCAAAAAAAAGTGCAATTAACTGGAGAACAGTTTTATTTGCGCTGTTACTACAAATAGCATTTGGGGCGCTGGCTTTATTTATTCCTGCTGGCAGGGCAATATTTGAAAGTATGGCGCATGGTTTTTCTGCTGTACTCGATTATGCTAACACAGGAATTAATTTTTTATTTGGACCTTTGGTCAGTAATCAACATGCAGGATTTGTCTTTGCTATCAATGTATTGGGTATTATTGTCTTTTTTTCCGCACTACTCTCTGTGCTTTACCACTTAAAAATCATGCAATTTATTATTCGGATCTTTGGTGGTTTACTGGGGAAAATACTGAGAGTTAGCCAGGTGGAATCCATGTATGCTGTGGCAAATCTGTTCCTTGGTCAAAGTGAGTCACCTTTGGCAATTAAGCCGTATATTGAAGGGCTTACCCGCTCACAAATGTTTACTATTTTAACCTGTGGTATGTCTACTGTTGCAGGTTCTGTACTGGCAGGTTATGTGAAAATGGGAATTGAAATGAAGTTTTTAATTACCGCCATTTTCATGTCAGCACCCGGTGCTTTGGTCATATCTAAGCTGATGATACCTGAAACAGAAAATAAAAATGATGAATCTGTTGATATTCAGCATGAAAAACATTCCAGCATTATTGATGCAGCAGCGCAGGGCGCTTCTGCCGGAGTAACGCTGGCTATTAACGTAGGCGCAATGTTGCTCGCCTTTATTTCATTAATAGCAATGCTCAATGGTATCTTAGGCTGGACCGGCGAACTATTTGGAATCAGTAGTTTGAGTCTGCAACAAATACTGGGCTATTTGTTTGCACCTGTTGCATGGTTAACCGGTGTTCCATGGCATGAGGCAATTGTCGCCGGTGGTCTGATTGGAGAAAAAGTAGTTATTAATGAGTTTATTGCCTACATGAATATGTCTAATTTGGCACAACCATTGTCACCACATTCCACTGCTATTTTGACTTTTGCACTCTGCGGTTTTGCAAACTTCGCTTCTATTGCTATTCAGCTTGGATTAATTGGCAGTATCGCTCCATCCCGCAGAGGAGAGGTAGCCCGTTTAGGATTACGATCAGTTCTGGCAGGTATGCTGGTTAATTTGATGAGCGCATCTGTTGCAGGTCTGTTTTTATCCCTCACGCCGTAAAACCCTGTCCTTCAGGGCAAGGATATAAGGCGACAAGTATATTTTTATAGGTTTTCTATTTTAATTGTTGCCCTTTACGTTTTTCGTGTTAAAATGCAGACCATGAATTTGCCGCCTGGCTGGCGGTTGAAGCCTTTGGAGAGAGTGTAAGACTCGTGTAACTTTTTTGTTGCATTTAGCTGTTCTCTGTGAATTAGGAATCCCCTTCAGGGAGCTGTCTTTTATATACAAATTCTGGTTCGGAGTTTTTGGCTGAATAATAAAAATCCTTGCTTTTAAACTGCTGATGCTGAAATAACCTTGTCATTCCGGCAGGGATTGCCGGAATCCCGTAACAGGGAAGTTATATTTTCG
>JAPORK010000403.1 GCA_026710285.1 Endozoicomonadaceae bacterium
CATTAAATTTGATTAAATTGCAAGATAAATGGAAAAAAAATACAGATAAAAAAACTGTTATTTCTATAGCAAGCTGGAAGCGCCGTAAGCTCAATCAGCACCTTATGAAAACACTTTTTCAAGAGTTAGATTTAGACATGAAAGACCAAAAAGTCATGGACGTTTATAAGCCATTCAGCAACTACGGTACAATTGCTGCTTAAAACTGTCCGAAGTATTGGTGTATCCTTATTCAATTTAATTTCATTGACACTTTGTCCTTTAAAACCGAAAATACCTTTAGGGATGCTTATACCCATTTATCTGTTTCCTTGAAAAGAGATTAAAAACCTTTTATTTCAACAGATTATACAGGTATAAGCACCCAGCTTTCACTCATTACAGCGGAGAAGAGCCAAAATATCTTCAGATCAAAAACTAAAACAAGAATAAATATATGAAGACCGTGGTGAATAGCATGATAAATATCAGAGTATTTGTACAATATCTAACAATAAGTTCTTTTATCGTATTTTGTATGCTTATAAATGTTGCCATGGCTAAAACCAGCCAGTCTTCCCATGCAGGTAACTGGAGTGGAGAGTTTATAATGAACTATAATCCTTCGGATACACCTTCGCTTCATCCTTCTTGTAAATGTGATATAACAGTAAAAATTACTAAAAATAATCAGGCGGTGTTTAAACTTTTCAACCCCAGAAGCGGATCTTCATTAACAAGACGAGATGATTGCCTTTATTTGTTAGGAACTCATCTGTGTGATGGTAAGACTTTTACTAAAAAAATAAAACAAGACGGTAATTGTATGAATATTTCAATTGCTCATAATGAATCCACTCTGCCTGCGAGATTCCTCACTTGTATGCAAGATGATGGTAGTTTATATGGTACACTCTTTATTCATAATATTTTTGAAAGTATATTACTCAGGCGAACGAAGTGACTTTTTATAAGATAAAAAATATCTTTAATTAACATCCTCCTTTCCCTAAAGGGTGTCTCTCAGTTACATTTTTTATAAATTGACAGCCTGATTCAAATAATAACCTTCAAAGAGAGTTTGTAATGTAAACCATCCTTTCAGATGTACAACTATGGGATGAGCTTGTCGAAGCCTGGCTGCCTGACCTTTGGGTTTCGACAAGCTCAGTCCACGGTTTTATGTCAAGAAGGCTGGATATTCAGCAGCAGACAATCTATAAGAATAAAAGTCAGTGTGCAAGGAATGTAGCTATGATGCCGCCCCTGAAGGACGAGGATTGCGGCACATATGCAAAAGACTGTTACTAAATTTTACCATGACAGTGCTTATACTTTTTCCCTGAACCGCACGGGCATGGTTCATTACGCCCTATCTTACGCTCACTACGAACAAAGGGTTCTTTGGCAGCTGGTTTTTCACCGGTTGCCATATCTGTCTGCCCGTCACCAGCGAAATCATTTGTCGGTAATGCATCATGTCTGAACTCCATCATCTTCAGCATGTTTGCATGTTCGCTGCGCTCTTTTTCAAAGGTGTGCTCAGACGGTTCTGTTTGCATAAAAGAAATTGTACTAATTACATCATGACGAATGTTGTGTAATAAATTTTCAAACAAATTAAACGCTTCACGTTTGTATTCATCTTTGGGGTTTTTAGCAGCATAACCGCGCAGATGAATGCTTTGACGCAAATAGTCCATCGTACTTAAGTGTTCTTTCCACTTTTCATCAAGCACACGCAGCAATACATGTTTTTCAAAATTGCGTATATTTTCTTCTCCGATAACTTTTTCTTTTTCTGAAAAAGCCTGAGCTAATGCATCAACAATTGCTGTTTTTATCCCTTCTTCATTTAAATGTTCGTCATCATCCAACATTTTTTGTATAGATAATTGAAGATTTACCTCTTGTTTTAAACGTTCTTCGAGTCCTTTAATATCCCACTGTTCCTCCAAGCTCATAGGTGGAATATATTCTGTCACTAAATCATCTATTACTTTCCTGCGCATATCATCAATGTTTTGTGTGACATGTTCTGCTTCAAGAATTTCATCTCTTTGCTGGTATATAATTAAACGTTGTACATTAGAGATGTCATCGTATTCTAACAACTGCTTACGAATATCAAAGTTTCGACCTTCCACTTTGCGTTGTGCTTTTTCAATCGCATTACTCACCATACGACTTTCAATAACACCTTCATCTTTTTCAGTATCCATAGACTGCATAAATGATTTAATCCGGTCAGAAACAAAAATCCGCATTAAATTATCATCCAGAGACAGGTAAAAACGCGAAGAGCCAGGGTCTCCCTGTCGACCTGAACGCCCTCTCAACTGATTATCAATGCGTCGAGATTCATGTCGTTCAGTACCAATGATACGTAGTCCACCCGCTTCAATAACTGTTGCATGGCGTTTTTT